>CAJOEB010000001.1 GCA_905233775.1 uncultured Alphaproteobacteria bacterium
TACCTTGCCGCAAGTATGGTTCAGCAAATCACTAATACAAAGTCAGATAAGCAGTTAACAAAAAAAGATATCGCACGGATAATGTATGCCAGCTGTCTCAATTTCTTCCATACAAACACTATGTTCAAGCCATGGCCATTTGGAATTTATTATATTGCGCATTTTTATTATGTGAAACGCTTAAGTAGCAATGAGTATTTATATCAAATGACTTATTCATGTTTTGATAGTGGTAATTCTCCTTGTAGTGTACCTTCTGTCATATGTAATCCGTTAGCAAAAGTAACGAAATCAAGTATTGAAATGATACATTCCGATTTGATATGTGATAAAAACGGTGATGAACGAGTATTTATGGAATGCTGTTATAGAAAAATAAATTTTAGTAAAAAGAAACTTGGATTTTTTATTTTAAATCCTCAAGTGGTTAAAGGAGTAGATAGATGTAATAATCTTTTTATTTATCATTTAACTGTTATGCCAAAGCCAGGGGTTTTCCCTATTAAAGAATAGAGTTCTTACAAAAGTAATTTTGTAAGTAAAGATTCTTGTTAAGAGATCTCTTATGAAAGTTATTTTTACGGTATTTTTTAGATTAAAAAAAATCAAAAACTACAAAATACCATTTTTTACCTTTTACAAGATGTTTAGTTTTGAAATTAAGTACTTCAAAAATTCGTTTTAGATCTTTGCAAGATATTTAATAGATTTTCTTCTGACATATTTTTTTATTTTACCAATGCTTTTAGACGACTGTTTATTGCTTTTCCTAGACCGATGTTAGGAATTGGCATTACACAAATTTTTTTTACATCGCTGTTTTCCAGTTTCTGTAGCATAGTGAAAAAATTGACGGCAGCTTCTTCAAGATTTCCACTTTTGCTTAAGTTTAGAGCATATTTGTATTTTGTTGCAACAGGTTCTCCAAATGCGAGTAATGCATCATTTTCTGTGGTTATCTGAGTATTAAGCAATATTTTTTTAGATACCGTGAATGTTTTTGGTTTTTCTTCGACTATAATATTTTCTGCAGATATTCCGCATTTTTGTGCTATTTCTTCTGTTGCTACAGCTCCTTGCCTTCTGATGATAATCCATTTTTCGCTTGAACAATCGATTATTGTCGATTCTATGCCGACATTACATTTACCACCGTCAAGAATAGCTATATTATTATTGCTATTATTGCCGATATCTTCTGCAACTGATTCCGCAGTAGTGTGACTGAGTTTTCCAGACGTATTTGCGCTTGGTGCTGCCAAAGGAAAATCCAATTCAGAAAGTAACTGGAGTGCAACTGGATTTGCCGGCACTCTTATACCGATTGTGTCCAATCCTGCTGAGCATAATGGCGATATTTTGCAGTTTTTCTTACGTTTCAGAACTAATGTAACGGATCCCGGCAGGAATTTTTTTGCGATCAATTCTGCTGTTTTTGTTATTTCAATATCTGAAGAAGCGGATTTTAAATTTGGATAACAAATACTTATTGGATTAAATTCTGAACGGTTTTTACATTCGAAAATTTTTGCGACAACTGTGTCTGAATATGCATTTCCACCCAATCCATAAACAGTTTCGGTAGGAAAAGCAACTAATCCTCCTTTTGAAAGGATTTCTTCAGCTGTTTTTATATTTTTTGGAGAAATAATCAATGCCACGATAAAAAACAGGGGAGTAAAAACTCCCCATACCAATCAATTTAAGCCAAAAATGAATTAATAACTTTTCGGAACAACACGAGCACGATTATTATCAATAATTAACAATGCCTGTTGACCTTTATAAAGCGGATTATCAAGCCCTTGAACAACTGTTCTCATTGCTCCCGATTGTAATTTTACTGTATATTCCAATCCTTCTTGAGATTTGAGATGCTTTTCAGCTGCTGCTCCACCTGCTGCACCTGCAAGAGCACCTACAACTGTTGCTGCTGTCCTGCCGCGTCCGCCTCCAATCATATTACCAAGAACTCCACCGGCTGCCGCTCCCATTAATGCGCCGGTCATATTGTTTTCGAGATAGTCGCCTTCTTCTACAGCAACTTTTCTGACATTTACAACAACACATTCATACGTTTCTGAAGCTGCTCCTACTTTTCTGGCATCATATGATGACGAAGAGATATTTCTGGCACATCCGCCAATTGACAATAATCCAAGTACAACAATCGAGAACACTAAAGTCTTTTTCATTTTATATACACCTTTAACTCACAAAATCATAAACATAAAACACAAAAATTATAGCGCAACTAAAAAAAATGTAGAAGAGTATAGGTTATATAAGTTTATATAAATATATTATTATTTATATGCGTTTTTATATATTGTTTTTTTATATAATTGAATGCTCTTTCATGGAGAAAACATCGTTTTTCCCAATAATCAGATGATCTAAAAGCAAAATATCCAATTTTGATGCAACATCCCTTAATGCTCTGGTCATTATTATATCTTGGCGTGATGGCTGAGGGTCTCCGCTTGGATGATTATGTACCATAATAATTGCAGCGGCTCCAAGTTCAAATGCTCTTTGTATTATCATTCTAGGATAGATTGGTGTTTGATTTATAGTTCCTTCCTGAAATACTTCTTCCGTAATCAGCAGATTTTTGCTGTTGAGAAACATTATACGCAGTTGTTCATGTTTCATATTGAAAAAAATATTTTTGTAGAAATCCATTACTTGAGCACTTGATGCAATAACAGTGGATTTTTTTACCTCATCGAAACTTAGCCGAACAAATGCTTCTCGCATTACTGAAAACATTGTAATACAGGCTTTTCCTGCTCCTTCTATTCGTTTCAGATTGCTTTTATCTGAAAAAATGACGCTACGTATATTCCCGAAATGCGCAATAAGTTTCTTAGCTAATGCTTTCGTGTCTTTTCTTGGAAATACGTAATAAAGTAACATCTCCAAAACTTCATAATCGGCAAGAGATCCGGATTTTGCAGCTAATCGTTGTCTCATACGTTCGCGATGTCCGAGATAGTGAGGTTTTGTTGTACTGTCCGATTGTAATTTTGTTAATTTTAATGTTGTTTGTTTCTTTTTCATTTCACATATGGCGGCTTTAACTCTCCTTTCGGTGACTGTGTAAAAATTTCGTAACCATCTTCAGTTACTCCTATTGTATGCTCAAATTGAGCAGATAAAGAATGGTCAGCAGTAATGGCTGTCCAACCATCTGATAGAACTTTTGTCTTGTATCCTCCTACATTAATCATTGGTTCTATTGTAAAAACGTTTCCGGGCACAAGTTGTATACCTGTTTTCGGCTTACCAAAGTGCAGTACTGCCGGTTCATCATGAAAAACCTGTCCTATTCCATGTCCGCAATAGTCTCTTACTACAGAAAATTTTCGTTCCTCAGCGAAAGTTTGTATCGCATGTCCAATATCACCTAAAAATATACCGGGTTTTACCATTTCTATTGCAAGCATCATTGATTTATAGGTGACATCTATTAGTTCCATGGCTTTAGGAGAAGTTTTTCCGACAATATACATGCGACTTGTATCTCCGTACCATCCGTCTAAGATTACTGTTACATCAATATTGAGTATATCTCCGTTACGCAATTTTCTTTCCGATGGAATTCCATGACATACGACATGATTTAATGATATACAGGTGGATTTCGGATATCCGTTGTATCCAAGAGGAGCAGGGATTGCATTATATTTCGTGATTTCATTATGGCATAGTTGATCGAGTTCGAGAGTCGTAACTCCGGCTGTAACATATGGTGTAATATAATCCAGAATATGAGCAGCTAATTTTCCCGCTTTTCTTAAGCCAACAAAATCTTGTTTTGAATATACTTTGCATTTACCGTCTCTTACCAATATTTGTCTCCTTTATTTATTAAAAATATGAAACTCATAAATTTATAAAACTCATAGAAAATACTTACTTATTATACTATTTCTCTATTCTATATATATTATGATACCACTTTATAACGAATTATGAAAAAAAGGAGAAATGATCTTGTGATTTTGTTTTATCAACACTATATACACTATATAAGGTATTATAATAATGATTAATTATATATATACATAACATATTTGGAGAACAATTATGAGAATAATAATTTTTCTGTTTACATTATTTATAGGTAATATTAATGTCTATGCTTCATCTGTATCTGCTTTAGAAGCGATTAATCGTGAGAGAGTTGCTCATCTTGATATAGAATGTATATCATTTACAGGTGAGTCAAAAACTTTACCATTAAATGTATTAGATACTGTAAAAGATGATGTTGTAGAGATATTTAAATGTTTAGGAAGGGGGGGGGTAAAGTTTCCTATATATACAATGTCATGTTATGCGCCTAGAGATATAAGAGGAGGAGGTTTTATTTCTCTTCATGCATATGCAGCAGCTATAGATATTAATTATCTTATGAACCCTCACTATAATGTTATAAATCGTGCAATAATTCCGGGAAGATATGAAGATCGAAAAAAAGATGAAGAAGAAATAGTAAGAGGTTTAGAAAGTATCAATATACCTGAGGATGAAATAAAAGCAATATTAGAGGTAGTTATACAACCGGCTGGTTCAGATGATTGGTTTTTAAACAGAGGAATTGATAGAAAAGGAATGGTTACTTCTAAGGTGGTTGATATATTCAAGATGCATGGTTTTAATATTTGGGGAGGTAATTGGAGACAGCCTATGGATTACATGCATTTTCAATTGCCGAGATCCTTAGCGGAACAGTTGGCGATAGATGATGCGAAAAAAACGGCAGGATCTCGCACGAACAAAGAGATTTGGGAAGAACATAAAGCAAAGGTTTTAAGCCAACATTAATTTTTGAGTCAACATTGATAATTTAGGCAGGTTATAAATTATAAATCAGGCTGATTTTTAATCGGATAGAATATAAATATAAATAGAATATGAGTATATAATTATATATCGGTATTCTTTTCTTGATGATGGAGGGGGGAGGGGAAAGAATACCGATTTTTTTATAGTATTTTTTACAAGATTTTAATAGTTATTATCTTTTTATTAAAAATTAACGAAAAAATAACTTTTTGAGCGCATTATATATTAGTCAAATAATTGCAAAAAAAGGAATAATAATGCGATTAATATTTGCAGTAATATTTTATTTGCTCTTTTTTAACGTTACTGACTATGCATTTTCTGCTCAAAATGTTTTAAGTCGAGATAGAATTGTACATCTTAATGTAGAATGTTTATCTTTTTCAGGTGAGACGAAAACTTTATCATTAGATGTATTGGATACAGTAAAAGATGATGTTTTGGAAATATTTACAGAATTGCGTGCGATCGAATTTCCCATATATACAGTATCGTGTTACGCTCCCAGGAATATAAGGGGTGGGGTAGAGAAAATTTCTCTCCACGCGTATGCTGCAGCTATAGACATAAATTATCTTATGAATCCTTATTATGATGCCGCAAATAATATTATAATTTCAGATAGAAATAGTAATTTGGAAAAAGATCCCGATAGAATAATAGATGTACTGAGATTTATTAATGATATATCTGAGAATAAGAAAAATACAATAAAGGAAGTAATAAAGATATTCAGTGAGCTTAGAAATATTAGATCTTCGGAAGAAGGAGAAAATTCAGAAAAAAATTTAATGAGTTTAGAGGATATATTAAGAAATATAGGAATATCTGAGGAAGAGATAAAAGCAATAAAAAGCGCGAAAAGCGTAAGAGATGGATTAAACGGTATATCAGAGAAGGAAAGAGACGCAATATTCGGAATTATTATACAACCTGTAGGATCGGATGATCGTTTTTTAAACAGAGGTATTATTCGAAAAGGTATGATTACTTCTGCTGTAGTGGATATATTTAAAGAGCATGGATTTAATGAATGGGGAGGTAATTGGAGACAACCTATGGATTATATGCATTTTCAATTACCGAGATCTCTGGCAGAACAACTGGCGAACTCGGATTTTGAATTAAGTAAAAAAATTTGGGAAGATCATAAAGCAAAAATCAGAGAAGGTATGCCTTTCTTCAAAAGAGCGATGTCCTATATTGTATCATTTTTTCGAAAATTCATATAAACTTGCACAAGTGATATTGGTTTTTCCTTTATTATCGGGAGTTTTAAATGATTGCGACCTTAGGTGAATATACACTTGCCTCTTTGCGGGAAATCGGACGTATTTCAGCGTTTATAGCCAATGGAGTGAAATGCTGTTTTACACCTCCGTTTTATTTTAAAGAGATTTTGCGGCATATAATTTCGATAGGATTTTATTCATTGCCTATTGTTGGTTTGACTGCAATATTCGTAGGTATGGCATTAGCACTTCAAATGCATGTCGGATTTACGCGATTTAATGCCGAAGGTGCAATTGCTACTGTTGTTTTAATTGGAATAACAAGAGAACTGGGACCGGTTTTTGCAGGTCTTATGGTTGCCGGAAGAATGAGTTCATCTATTGCGGCTGAAATCGGATCTATGAAGGTTAGTGAACAAATAGATGCGCTGGTAACAATGAGTGTTGATCCTTATAAATTCCTTGTTGCTCCGAGAATTATTGCTGCAGTGTTAACAATGCCGATTTTAGTGTTTATCGCCGACATTATCGGAGTTATGGGAGGCTTTTTGGTCGCAACTACTTTACTGGATTATTCAACGGGATCGTATCTTGCGCAAACTGCTAACAATTTTGAGCTATGGGATGTCTTATCAGGGTTATTCAAAGCAGCAGCATTTGGTTTTTCAATCGCAAGTTTCGGATGTTATCACGGATTTTCCAGTGATCTCGGTGCGCGTGGTGTTGGCAGGGCGACAACAAGTGCTGTTGTAGCATCATGTATAGGAATACTTGCGCTGAATTACATTTTAACGACATTATTTTTCGGGGCGTGAACAAAATGAAAAATACAATCACTATCGAAAATATACATAAATCATTCGGGAAACTGCATGTATTAAACGGATTGTCTCTTAATATCGAGAATAAAGAAGCTCATGTGATTTTGGGACAATCTGGTTGCGGAAAGTCCGTTTTATTAAAATGTCTGCTTGGAATTTTTGAGATAGATTCGGGTGAAATTACAGTTTCGGGTATAAGTGTAAAAGATAAATCGCAATCAAAAGAATATATGCAAAAATTCAGCATATTATTTCAAGGAAATGCGCTGTTTGATTCGATGACTGTCATTGAAAATGTGGAATTCGGGATAAAACAATCACTGAAGCATAAACATTTATCAGACAAAGAGATTAGGTCAATTGCAGAGGAAAAAATATTAGCAGTGGGATTGCAGGATCGAGTTTTTGATATCTATCCGGCGGAAATGTCCGGCGGAATGCAGAAACGAGCGGCACTTGCAAGAGCTATAGCCGTTGAACCTGAAATATTACTGTTCGATGAGCCGACATCCGGACTTGATCCGATTACTGGCGGTTTGATATGCAATTTATTGAAGGATACTGTGAAAAATCTGGGGATTACATCGCTTACGATTACGCACGATTTGAGGGTAGCTGAGTTTCTTTCAGATCGTGTTTCGGTGATAAATAAAGGACAAGTCGCATGGATTGGTCATACAAAGGATATGAAAAAATGCGGAAATGAATTTGTCGAAGAATTTTATCGGGCATCTAATGTAATATCAGCAAGGAAATGATACATGAAATAAATTACATTAACCCTTTACTTAAATACTGTAAAATACTGTGATGATATTACAACAGTGGGGGGGGGATTTGTGCAATAAATAAAAAAATGCTAATGATTTATAGCAAGAAAACTGTATAATAACGTCAACTAATTGTTTTAGAACAATGATTGGAACAATAAAATATGAATATCAAGAATAAAATTTTGCTTTCTCTGTTTTTGACGGGGGGGGGATATCGAATACAAATTGCGACTATGAGGTCGTAGCAAAGGCTTATGCAGGCTGGTATTTCGGTATAGGTGTTAGTCATCAATATACAAAAGGCGAAGTACAACTAGACGATAATATAAGAAGTTCGGGAATTTTCGGAGATCGTTTTGCCGATGCTCATGCTCTAAGTCTGATAAAATCAAATATTGGAAATATTGGTGCAGTATTAACAGCTGGTTATGGAAATATATTTATCGGAGATTATTACATTGGAGCTGAAATTTGTTTTGATATAGCAGGAAGCAAAAGTCGTACAAATTATAATTACCCTTACTGGAACACAACATTAAAGACGAGAGGAATTATTCCGACAATTGCTCTTAAATTGGGAAAGTTTATTCCGGAAATAGATTGTTTGGCCTATATGAGATTTGGTTTCACATCATTCAATAATAAATTTGAAAACGATGTTTTTGTAGGACAAGGGTTTGGAAGTCAGAAAATTACGCCTGTTATTGGTCTGGGAGTGGAACAGATGATTTATGACAATTGTTCTTTGAAGATTGAAGGAGATTATCGTTTTCCGGCGAATAGTAAAAAGAGTGATCTTATGGGATATAGCAGAGCAGGAAATGCTTTTGGTGCTCCATATAGCGCTTCGATTAATAACAAAGTTCGTGGTTATGCTGTGCGTGTAATGTGTGTATATCATTTTTAATAAAAATAAAGGAAACAAGGGGAGATACAAATGAAATTAAAATTATTAGCAATATATTTATTAGCTTTTTCGAGCGTATTAGCAGTCAAAGCGGCGGATTTTGATGCTATAAAGGCAGATGTAAAGGCAACAAAAACAGCGGAAGTAATGTCTAGTAGGCTTGCTGCTATAAAAGAGCATCCTGAAACTGAGTTACCTGATAATGCTTATCAGGGACAATTTGGTATTGGAGCTGGTTTTGGTGCACTTCTGAAAGCTGTTTTAAGTCAGAACGTAGTAGATAATACTGCTGCTCCTGGTGGTATTAATCTCGATTCTGGAGCTGGATCTGTTTTTGATAGAATTCGTGGTATTTTGGATGGAGGAGCTGTTCCTGCATCAGCGCATGGTACGAATTTTGGTGGCAATGTGCAAGATTTTCTCGGTTCTGTTTATGGACCATTAGTTTTTGCAGGACCAATGGCAACAGGAGAAATCTTTAGTTTAGAACGTCATTTACATGTAATGCGTAAGTTAATGCAAGATGCTGTTGCTGGTGGACTTAATTTGTATAACAACATCAATGATGATCGTCTTCCGGCGTTTCAGGAATTTATAAGAGATATGATACGTCATTCTACAGCTGTCGAAATCGGTGTTCATTAAATAATTATTATAACTATAATTTTTATAGCTTGATATAGCTTGAGTAGTTTTGTGATCTAAAAAGGCTTCTTCGGAAGTCTTTTTTTTTATACGAAAACATTCGCTTTTTTTTCTCCAAAATATATAAGAAAATATAAAAATTAAATTTTTGTTTTATAAAAACATAAGAACTTATTAATAGCATAAAAAACAATCAAAAATAGAAAAAAATATATTGAAAACAACTTAGAATTTATATTATAATAACAAATATAATATTCAGTTATAAAAAGAAAGAGAGGGAAAATGAGAAAAATTTTTGCTTTGTGTTTATCTTTAGCTGTATTTTCTGGTTGTTTAGGAATGCATAGTCCAGTTAATAGTCCTATTCCGGAACGAGTTCATAGTAGGGTTGTGCCTATGCAACAAGTTACTGCTCAACCTTATACATCTACATATCCTCAATATATTCTAAATTATTCTCTAATGGCAATAGGAGGAGTTGGTTTTTTGATAGGAGTCTTAAAGAATAATGAAGTATATAGTATTGGTGGATTAGCTTCTTTACTTCTAGGTAGTCTTGATATCGCAGGTCATGTACTTAATAATCACAGGAATAACTAGAAATGTTAAATAAAATTGTGAAATCATTAAAATTGAATGTAATTTTATACTGTTTTTTGCAAATGAATTCAGTATCGTCTATGTCGTTTCCTACTGAATGCGCAATAGAATCTCAGCCTTTACTAAAAACAATGTCAGTTTTTTGTGGAGGAGTGACTGCTGCATATAGCGGGTATTTGTATTACAAAAGTCGAGAAATAAGTAGAAATATTAATAATATAGTAAATGGTATTCGTTCAGGAAGAAAATATAAATCTATTGAAGTTGAAACACAGCCTATAAACGCTACATTCATAAAAAACACGAGGAAAGGAATTCGGGAAGCTGTGGATACAACTGTAAAAACAATTGCATCTTCAGTAGTTAGTCTTATAACACTAACTATCTTATCTAAAAAAGTTGAACGACCATGTGGTGTATTTGCAGTAGTTTTTCCATTCTGCTGTAATGTTTTTCCATCTTTAGATTCGTTAAGAATAAAATTAAGAGATTCAGAAGATTCATTGGAATTTGTCCGCCGCGAAGAAGATTGATGATAAATTAATGATGACGATGATATGAATTGATAAAGGTAGCTAGCCTGTTGTTTTAATTTACAATTAGTTTGTTGTGATCTATTATTATTTCATTCGCGTTATTTTTTTTTGATTTATTATAGATTATCTCAATAAAGAGTATTCTGCTATTTTCTACTGCTATGATGTTGTTTATTAGAGTTCTGCGAAAGTAATTTTTTGCTCTTTTTAACTACTGCTTTTTTTTGCTTCTGAAAATCAAAAATATCGAAATGCAGTTTTCGATTTTCAAAGAACTATCTTGTTTTCTTGGTATTATTCAAACGGTGGAGGGAGGGGTATTTTGAAACGTCCATATTATACAAAAACTTACATCAAACTTAGTACATTTTTTGTCAATGGTGTACCGATTTTTTGATTGATTTCAGCTTGAAGTAGTTTCTCCAGCATAAATTTTTTTGAAAGATCTATTGGCGATAATACATCTTGTTTCTTATCAAAAATTTTCTCTTTTATGCTTAACTTCATCAAATATCTTGCAAACGGAATAAATTCCATATTCTGTAAGAATGAACTTTTGTATGTTATATATTCTTGCAGTAGTTTTTCATTTTCGGATACCAGTAATAGCGAAATTTTCTTGAATAAAGAAATCAATCCTTCATCGGTATCATTTATTATTTTTACAATTTCGCGATGTATTGATTGCGAAGCTACTTCCGGAATTAATAACTTGCACAAAGACATTAATGTCGCATCATTTTTGAATGAAGGAATTGCATAAATATTCTTATCCCGCGTAAAATGTTCAGTTATTGTCTTTGATTTCCTGTAATCTCCGCTTTCAAGTATAAAAATACTGCTTACAGATTTAAAAAATGCGGATAATTTATCGAAATGACTGTCTTCTATATTTCTTATGCAAAATATATTGAGGTTATTTCCGAATAAGTCGCATTGATTGCTTATAATTTTCTCACATTCATTCACAGAACACCAATTGACGGATATTTCTGCACTATCGAATTTGTATTTACTCTTTTCAGCGACAAAATCACAAAACACTTCAAATGATCTTTTGAAATTTCCATATAAAAAGAAAGTACTTCCTGCATTTATATGACTGTCATCTATGTTTCCGAAATCCTGCTTCATTTTTGTTCTTCAGTTGTTGTTTCTAACGTCATTCTGATATTTTCTACTATTCTGCGTGCAAGTTCTTTTAGCATACCGGAATTGTTTCTTCCATATAATGACAGCATCATTTCACCTTGTGTTTGAGCGATATTATACTGAGTTGATACGGAGATAGTCTTATTCATAATAACTTTTCTATCGCTGTTTCGTAGTGTTATGTGTGCTGTGTATGTTGATAAAAGTCTATGAGAATAGCCGCTGCTATCAAGCGCAAATGATTTTTCATACAAACCTAATGATGTACTTAATCTCATCTTTTCTTGCGTAAACTGTACATCTCTCAGATAATCCAACAGATATGATCGAAGTTTTTGACCATCTCTGTTTGGTATTACATCAACTTTAATTGCGGATTGCTCGCCATTGCTTGTTGTAGCATCTTCATATAAAGGTCTGACAGAACATCCGGCAAGAAACAGCAAAATGCTGCACCAAGCTAACAACAACAATAATGGTAAACGAACCAATAATATTTTCTTATTCTTATACAACTTTTTATACGACAAATTCTTATACAACAAAATTAATAATCTTTCCTTTTACAAATACTTTCTTTCTTATGTTTTTTCCTGCAATCGCATTCTGTACTGTTTGCAGAGCTAACGCTTTTTCAAAAATGATTTCTTCTTTTTCATCGATACTTACGTCTATTGTTCCGCGTAATTTTCCGTTTACTTGAATTGGCAGATTGATTGTTTCAACTGCTGTATATCGCTCATCATATTTTGGCCATGAATTTTCGGATACAATTCCGTTAAACCCAAGCATATTCCAGGCTTCTTCGCATATATGCGGCGAAATAGGAGCAATCATTTTTATAAGATCTCTTATAATAACCGAAAAGACAGGCAGATTTTCTTTGATATTATCAAGGTTCATGTATAAACAGTTGACCAATTCTCTGATATACGCTACGGCTTTGTTCATTGCGCGATCTTCTAACGCTTCTGTTATGTTTTTTACTGCGGTGTGATAGTCCTTGTATAATTTCTGGATGTTTTGCTGTAATTTTTCAAATTCGATTGTCTCATTAGAAGAACATTTTTGTGCACAAACTCCATTTGCTTGAGCAAACACAAATAACCGCCACAGACGATTTATAAAACGCCAGCATCCCTCTAAACCTTCATCAGACCATGGAAAATCACGTTCCGGCGGAGTATCTGAGACAACAAACAAGCGCAGTGCATCAGTTCCGTATGTAGAAACTATCGCATCAGGATCAACAACGTTCTTTTTTGACTTACTCATCTTTTCTGAACGACCTACGATAACTTTTTCGCCGGTATCTATTAATGTGTAGTCTCCGTTGTCGTTCTTTTGCACCTGTGAAGGAAATACCCAATCGCCGTTTTCTAATCTGTAAGTGTTATTGCAAACCATTCCTTGCGTGAAAAGATTTTTAAATGGTTCTCGAATTTTTGTAAATCCGCATTCTGCTAATGCTTTTGTGAAAAATCTGGCATAAAGCAGATGTAAAATAGCATGTTCAACGCCGCCAATATATTGATCTACAGGCATCCATTGAGCTATGCTGTTTTTGTCCAGCAAATTATTCGGATTTTTCGGGTCGTTTGCGCAAAATTTTAGAAAATACCATGATGAATCTACAAAAGTATCCAAAGTATCTGTTTCACGATGTGCTTTTCCTCTGCAAGTAGGGCAGGTGACATTTTTCCATGTCGGATGGTGATCAAGCGGATTACCTGTTTTATCAAAAGATACATCTTCAGGCAGCAAAACCGGCAGAGCATCTTCTGGAAGCGGAACAACACCGCATTTTTCGCAATGAATTATCGGAATTGGACATCCCCAGTAGCGTTGTCTTGAAACTCCCCAATCACGCAGTTTGAAAAATATTTTTCGCTGACCTATACCAATTTCGCATAGCTTATCTATGGATTTTTTCTTTGCTTCCGCTACGTTTAAGCCGTTCAGAAAATCAGAATCAATCAATATTCCGTCTTCAGTGAATGGGAGACTGTCATCATCGCCATTATTTCCCTTGATAACCCTTATAATAGGCAGATCATATTTTGTCGCGAAATCGTAATCGCGTTCATCATGTGCCGGAGTAGCGAAAATTGCACCTGTTCCGTAGTCCATAAGTACGAAATTCGCAATAAATACAGGTAGTTTTTTGTTTAAAAAAGGATGATCAACGGTTATTCCCGTATCTATTCCCAATTTCTCTTGTTTTTCTATCGCTTCTGTTGTTGTTGGTCCGGATTTTACACTTTCTAAGAAAGCTTTGATTTTTTCATCTTTTTCCGCCAATTTTTTTGATATAGGATGCCCTGGCGAAAGCGCAACAAATGTCGCTCCGAATATGGTATCGGGGCGGGTAGTAAATACCTCAATATCTTCATTTATACTGCTTTTGAATTTGATTAAACAACCTTCTGATTTTCCGATCCAATTTTTCTGCATTATGCGGACTTTTTCCGGCCATCCGTCTAAGCGATCTATTTCGGAAAGTAATTCTTCTGCAAAGTCGGTAATTTTCAGGAACCACTGCGATAGCATTTTCTTTTCAACTACTGCTCCTGATCTCCAACCACGACCATCTATTACTTGTTCATTCGCAAGAACGCATTGGTCAACGGGATCCCAGTTTACTTCGGATTTTTTCCTGTATACGAGTCCTTTTTTATACAATTCTAAAAATATTTTCTGCTGATATGCGTAGTATTCTTCATCGCAAGTTGCGAATTCTCTATCCCAATCATATGAGAACCCCAAAGCTTCAATTTGTTTCTTCATGGTCTGGATATTTTGGTACGTCCATTCTCTTGGATGACGTTTGTTCTTTAATGCTGCATTTTCAGCAGGAAGACCAAAGGCATCCCAGCCGACAGGATGCAGTACGGCAAAGCCATTGGCGATTTTGTAACGTGCGATAATATCTCCGATGGTATAATTTCTGACATGTCCTATATGCACTTTTCCGGATGGATACATAAACATTTCGAGGACAAAACATTTTGGTTTAGACGAGTCTGTTGATGTCTTAAAACATTTGTTTTCGAGCCAAAAACGTTGCCATTTCTTTTCAACTACAGAAAAGTTATACGGTGTTATCTCTGATATATCCAATGACACGGAATTTCTCCTACAAGTATTATTTCTCTTCTTCTTATTTCTTCTACCAAATATTATTATACTATACGATATATAATGAATTTTAACATAGCTGATTAATTAGTAAAATATTCGATTTTTTTGTTTTTGTGATCTTTTCGAAATTTTATGTAACCACAGCGTCCGAGAAAATCGACGCCATTTATATAATAAATATCTTTTTCTTCATTTGGATTAACTATTTTATGCCCCATTAAATCAGCAATAATACAGCAGATATCATAGTGGGTAATTGCAAAGATTTCTTTCACATGTTTCATGAAATTAGCGTCATTACTTTGTATCAAGATAGGGATTTTTGCCGTTTCAGGATCTAAATGTCCATGTCCCCATAGGCCATTTTGTCCCGTTAATTCGTTGTGATCAGATGCCCAAAATATATAGAATGTTCCATCAAATTTGTTGAATATGTTGAATAATCCGGCGATTACAGTATCGTTATATAAGATAGCATTATCGTATTCATTAATCGTGTTGTTTTTATTGCTCGAGAATTTTTTCGAAGGAACGAAAAATTTAGGAACGGTCTTTGTATACGGAGAATGAATACATCTTTGATGAATTACAATGAAATTGCGGTTTGTAAATTCCTGTTTTTCGATTAGTTCAAACAAAAAACTGTCTCGTTTCTTGCTGAATTGTGTCGGATATTGTTCGCGGGTGATCATGATATCAATATACGGCGTTCCACCTATGGAAGAGAGCAAATCACTTTTTTGTGCGGATATATAGAACGTCTTGAAACCATATGATTTTGCAATCTTAAACAAATTTACTGTATCAAGTGATGATTCCTTGACGTTATCCGGTTCTCTTATTGCATTACACATAAATTTACACGAAGAAATCGTTACTATTCCACCTGCAATTCCGGTTGTGTAGTAGAAATTATCGTTTTTCGCAAGTTTTCTTAGTTTCGGTGTTGTATCTTCCGCATACCCGAATAACGACATATGATCGGTATTTGTGCTTTCGCCAAGTATGTATACGATTGTTTTCGGCATTTTAACGCGAGGCATAAAGAATTTATGTACGGAATATGGTTTATAAGTTTTAAAATGTTGGTCTTTTGTGGTTACTTCTATATATCCTGTTATGGTTCGTATGGAATTTTCTAAAGAAAAGAGTGTAGCGTTTGGACTTTGTTTTTCTGTAAGAAATATCATAATGGCGAGCGTAAGAATTGTTATCAGCGAACCGAATTTATGTTTTATGAGCCGTTTACTATGTGCGACTTTATAAATTGCAAAGTAAGGGAGAGCGACTAAAGGAAAAATATAGATATAATTCCAAAATACGGATACAGCTTCATCTATAACATCTGATATTTCTTGCGTCATTAAGTATAAAGCCGGAGGCGAAATTAACGTACCAAAGTATTTGATGTTACAAAATTGTGCAGTCTGAATTATAGATAAAAAAGAAAGCAAAAATATTGAAAATGTTTTGTTTGTGTTTGTTACAAACAGAAATGATGCCAGTATTATAAAAATTAGTGCTTCTGGATTGTTAGCAATGACAAAAGACTTATTAATGATCGAAAACAGAATATCAGGGGTAATCAGCAGTATTGCAATTAATATAACAGAAGAAATGAAGGTTAGATATTTCATGTATCGTTTATTAAGCATAGTAGAACTCTTAAAAAAATTTTAAAAAACCTTTGTTCTGTTTAGAAAATCCAACGCACCTTGTAATATGTACACTGCAGCGGTTTTATCTATGACTTGTTTTCGGCGTTTTCTTGATAAATCCGCTTCGATCATTATTTCATCAACGACTTTTGTTGAAAAACGTTCATCCCATTTCGCAAAAATCGCATTCTTTAGATGATTTCTTTCATCATGATTATGATTATTGTTATGTGTATTATTATTTGTATTATTTATATTGTTTATATAATTTACATTGCTTATATAATTACTGTTTATATAATCTTCAAATTTATCTATGAATTCCAGATTTTTTTCGCACTGTTTACTTGGTGTTCCATCCATATGCAAAGGCCATCCGAATATTATGATTTTTGGATTATACGGAATTATACTTTCATATAATTTTGCGCAATCAATATTGATTTTTTTCCTTAATATTACTGTTACGGCTGATGCGATTTTTATTCTTCGATCAGAAACAGATACGCCTATGGTTTTATCGCCGATATCTAATCCGATAATTGTTTTTTTTTCATCGATTATTTCAGATATATCTATTTCAGATAATTCTTTAAAAAAACTGATATTCATTAACTTTTTATTCATAATCTAGAGATAATAATACAAAACGATTTGTAGTGTAAGCGTAGGAGCGTAGTATTATTATGTTATCTAGGCAATCTTTAGAAATTTTGCTCGATTTGGTTGAAATTAAATTAAGTTCAATGATTGTGCAGGATAAGGAGGATATAAAGGAACTGAGGAAGTTAAAATGCTGTAAATCGGAATTAATCGCCGTTCGTAGAGAATTTTTTAAAAATGGTGCTGTTCATGAAGTAGAATCACTATCTTCTCAAGTGCTTTAAATAGTTGTATCATATCACGTTGCGTGCGCTTGATATTACGATAATTATGAAAAAATTTTTTATTCGAATTTTTTTGCTTCTGCTTTTGTCTTTTTATTTTGAAACCCAGGGAGCAGGACTTTTTGTTAGCTTAAAATCATCTGAAGTGAATATGCGAGTTGGTCCGGGAAAGGAATATCCCGTATCATGGGTTTTTATGCGTGCAAATTTACCAATGCAGCTTATGGCAGAGTTTGATCAATGGCGAAAAGTGAGATTTATAGACGGGACGGTTGGTTGGGTGCATAAAAATATGATATCGCGAAAAAGTTCAGCAATTGTAACTAACGAATATGCAATTATGTATAGACATGCGTCAAAAACACATCCAATAGCGAAAATTGAAAAAGGAGTAATTCTTCGTATCATAAAAAGAGATGGTGACTTTGTTAAAGTAGATATCAATAACCAAAAAGGTTGGGTTGAGAAAGGATGCCTTTGGGGGCTGAATGAAGACTGAAAAGGCGTCAACGAAGTCTGATGTATCTGGTGTATTAATAAAAGTTGCAGATATTGAAGGAATTGAAAGAGCAAAAATTGACGCGAAAATTTTTAAAGTTCTTCCTATCGGACCGTTTGATAATGCTTTTTTCTATTTATCGGATTTTACATTAGTTATCGGAGATGTAGTAGAAGTTCCTTTTGGCAATCGGTCGGTTTTCGGACTTGTAGTAGGGCAGGGAACCGAAACCGAAATAGAGCTAAAGTACGTATCGAAAAAATATGAAATCAATATTGGAAAAGATTATTGCGATTTTCTGAATTGGGTTGCTTCATATACGCTTATTCCTCGTGGAAATGTTTTAAAAATGATTTTGTGCGAGAAATCTGTATTTCATAAGACTAAAAGAGAAATCAGAGAGGATGCTGAAATAATTAAGCCACAGAAAGGAAAAGAGCAAAAGCCGGATAAAGAGTCATTTTTCGGACGGATTGAACTGAATGCTAATTTGCAAATTGAGTTGAATGCAGAGCAACAAAATGCCTATAACAGCATAAAAAACAACGGGTTGCGTCCTTTTTTGTTACATGGTGTTACCGGCTCAGGAAAAACAGAAGTATATTTGTCGGTAATTCGCGATATTTTACAGCAGAATAAACAAGTTTTGATTATGCTTCCCGAAATAGCGTTAACAAGTCAACTTTCAAGCAGAATTGAAAAATATTTCGGAATAAAACCGATAATATGGAACTCTAATATTACGCAAAAAAACAGAAGAACTGCTTGGCTGCAAGCTGCATCTGGTGAACAATGTGTGGTTATCGGAACGCGATCTGCTTTGTTCCTTCCGTTTAAAAATCTTGGAATAATTGTAGTCGATGAAGAGCATGATTCTTCTTATAAACAAGAGGAAGGCGGATTTTATAATGCTCGCGATATGGCTATTGTATTGGGACATATAAAAAAAATTCCGATAATTCTTTCTTCTGCGACACCGTCTCTTGAAAGCTATATCAATGCAAGGAATGGGAAATATGGTTATACTCATATAAAAAGTCGGTTTGGTGTGTCAAAGCCTGTTCCTATTGAGCTGATTGACATGCGACAATGTAAATTTGATGAGAATTTTATATCTCCTAACCTTTTGAATGCTATAAAGACAGTAGTCAATAGAGGAGAGCAGGCTCTTATTTATTTAAATCGTCGCGGATATTCTCCGATTACGTTGTGTAAATCATGCGGAAAAAAGTTGGCTTGTCCGAATTGCGCCAGCTGGTTGGTATATCACAAAAATCTTGATAAGGCGGTATGTCATTATTGCGGTCATAAGATTGATATTCCTGCCAAATGTGATTGTTGCGGTTCCGAAAAGTCATATATTCAGTTTGGTCCCGGTGTTGAAAGAATTTTTGAGGAATTATCCTCAAGACTTCCGAAAATAAAAATCGAGATGGTATCTTCTGATAATATTTCTTCAGAAAAAAGCATAATAGAGCTACGAAACAGAATATTAAATAATGAGGTAAGTATAATAATAGGAACGCAAATTCTTGCGAAAGGGCATCATTTTCCTAATATAACGCTTGTCGGAGTTGTTGATGGCGATTTAGGATTGAATTGCGCAGATTTACGTTCAGCTGAAAAAACATACCAACTTATTCAGCAAGTGTCAGGACGTGCGGGTCGAGCGGAAAAACCCGGGAAAATTCTTATACAAACATTTAATCCTGATTATTCTTTATATAATGCTCTAAAAACAAATAATGTTCAGCAATTTATTGATTTAGAGATTGCTTCTCGTGAGAAAAATGACTTACCTCCCTTTACTAAATTCGCATCTGTTATTGTATCGGGGACTAATCGCGAACTTACGGAAAAAATTGCGAAAAAATTGGCGATATCATTTCCTAAAATCGGTATTAGAGGCAGTATTAGAACAAAAAATGGTATTGAAAATGGTATTTCTGTTTTCGGACCGGCTCCGGCTCCTCTTTTTCTGCTTAGGGGAAGAGCAAGATGGAGAATTTTACTCAAATCCTCAAAAAAAATTGCTATGAGTAAAATCATAAAAAACTGGATTGTTGCTCAAAAATCACCAAAAAATATAAAAATTCAAATAGATATAGATCCGATCACTTTTTTATAAATTTTAACTTCATTTAAACGATTTTGTTCTAACCTATCAAAAGAAAATAGGAATTTGAAAAATTTTAAGCCTCATTTTCATTATAAATAAGGGTAGCTGCCATGGTTGAAAGTACACAACATACGTTAGATAGAGTTCGTCCTCCGCGAGTACAAATTACGTATGACGTAGAAATTGGAAACGCAATCGTTATGAAAGAATTACCGTTTGTTATCGGTATAATGGCGGATTTATCGGGAATGCCAACGGATCCATTACCTCCGTTAAAATTCAGAAAATTTGTTGAAATTGATAGGGATAATTTTCCGGATTATATGGTGTCAGTTAATCCAAGGTTGGCAATTCAGGTCAAAGATACGTTGGGAGATGGTTCTGAAAACTTGAATGCAGAGCTATTTTTCAGGCATATGGATGATTTTAATCCTGTGAATATTGCTAAGCATGTGCCGAAATTAAATAAAATCTACACAGCGAGGGTTAAATTATCTGATCTTGTAGCGAAAATGGAAGGCAATGATCCGTTACAAGATCGTATTAAGGAAGTTGTTGCTGACGCAGATTTAAAAGCTTTATTAAAATCTCAGATTGAAGCAATTTTGAAGGCGAATAAACAAACCGTAACTGCAGATTTCGCGACAACTATCGCAGCAACAGACGCTGCACAGACAAATGCAGCAAATCCGGGAACGGTAAAACCGGCGGCAGACAGTACTGCGGCAGCAGCGGCAGCGACTCCTCCGGCAGATGGCACGGCAGCAGGAACGGATGCAGCATCGGCAGCAGGGGCAGATGCATCAAGCGCGGATGCGGCGGGAGCAGCTACGAATTCCGGAACGCGCGAAATCCTGAAAGAGATGTTTATTGATGGGAAACTGGCTCGTGATCCGTCTGCAGAAGTTTACGCATGTAATATGCTGGTGGAGTTGCTTGTCCGAATTGAAGCAGCGAAAGTAACAAGCATGAAAAATCCTTTGGTTTTTGTTGAAAAAGCCATTGCCGACATTGATTTTCAGTTAAGTTCACAAATTAATGAAATATTGCATAATCCGGCGTTTCAGGAATTAGAAGGCACTTGGAGAGCTTTGCATTATTTAGTAATGAACACGGAGACAAGCACGGAATTAAAACTACGCATAATGAACGTATCAAAGCATGATCTTTTAACAGATTTGGAAAATGCTGTTGAATTTGATCAAAGTGCACTGTTTAAAAAGGTGTATGAAGAAGAGTATGGTACATTCGGCGGTCATCCGTATTCATGTTTGATTGGTGGATATGAATTTACACGTCATCCGCAAGATATTTTGCTGTTGGAGAAAATATCCAATGTTGCAGCGGCGGCTCATGCTCCTTTTATAGCGGCAGCACATCCGAGAATGTTCGATATGAATAGTTTTACACATCTCGGAGAACCGCGAGATTTAGCGAAAATCTTTGAAAGCACGGAAATGATCAAATGGCGGTCATTCAGAGATACAGAGGATTCAAGATATGCGGCTCTGGTTCTGCCAAGGGTTCTGATGCGTTTGCCATATGGACCTGATACGTTACCTGTCGACGGTATGAACTACGTCGAAACCATAGATGGCATGGATAACTCGCAGTTCTGTTGGGGCAATGCAGCTTTTGTATATGGACAGCGTATAGGAAACGCAGTTGCTCTGTATAAATGGCCGGCAGCGATAAGAGGAGTTGAGGGAGGGGGACTTGTCGAAGGACTTCCTGCTTACACTTTTAAAACAACAGACGGAGATATAGCTCTGAAATGTCCGACAGAAATAGCAATAACCGATCGTCGCGAGAAAGAATTGAGCGATATGGGGTTCTTGGCACTCTGTCATAGCAAAGGGACAGACTATGCGGCTTTTTTCGGTGGACAAACGACTCAAAAACCGAAGGTGTATAATACGGATTTGGCGAATTCGAACGCTGCATTAAGCGCTCGACTGCCGTATTTGCTCGCGGCATCGAGGTTTGCTCACTATATCAAGGCAATTATGAGGGATAAAATCGGTTCATTCCTTACTCGAGATAATGTTTCCATGTACTTGAATAACTGGATTGCAAGCTATGTTTTGTTAAATGACTCGGCGAGCCAACAGTTGAAATCCAGATATCCTTTACGTGAAGCTCGTGTGGATGTATTTGATATTCCGGGGAAACCGGGATCATACAAAGCAACAATCTTTCTGAGACCGCATTTTCAGCTTGAAGAACTGACAGCGTCTATCAGACTTGTTGCAACGTTACCTCCTCCGGCAGCCGGATAAAGACAGATAAAGGAATGAATATGGGAGTATGAATGGTATTTTGGACGTGCAATTTTAGTTTTTTTGAGAAACAGTAAGATTGTTTTTGTGAGGCAAGTATGACTAGTAGTAGAGAAGCTGTTTTTGGTATGTTCGGAGGCAGAGACGTTATTGAACGTGATCTTCTCGGAAAAAATGTTGGTGGGGTCAACGTTCCTGATGGAGCGGCTGAAACTCCTCAATATTTAATCAGAAGTAAGGATATCTTCGATAGTTGTATAGATGGTTTTGACGCGAATTCAGCTCCTTGTTTACATGTAGAGTTAGGGTATGCAAAGAAAAATACAAATGACGCCTCGGGTGAGAACAGCGGAGATGGACGAATTGTTGCGCGAACTCCATTGGTATTTATGCGAAATGGTTCTTGGGTACCTAAACTTTTGGAAAGAATGACATTGAATAAGATCATTCAAACTATAGAGATAATGAGGATACAAACTATTGAAGGAGCATTGAAAATTATACGCAGACAAGAATATGAATCTTGTGAAATTGTGTATTACAAAGAAGGACTTCAGGATCTTTTCTGTTTTGCGTTTAGTTTTGTTTATATGGAATATGATCAAGATTTGTATGATAACGAAACTCATGAGAGTCTTGGAAAAGTTGCTATGAGTTATGATTTTGAAGTAATGAAAGGATAATTAAAGAAATAGTTTTTCATATTTTTTTATATCTTTTTCTGTCGTTCATAAAAAAATCAGAGTTGTTGTATCTGTTGTGTGTCTAAAGTAATTCGTTGTTTTTCTGGTAGTATCTGTAAATTTT
>CAJOEB010000002.1 GCA_905233775.1 uncultured Alphaproteobacteria bacterium
GTTGAAGAAAGCGAAATTTCGGAGAAATCTTTAATCTGTTCAATAATATCTTCCATATAATTTTCGCAATCTGTCGCAATAATAATGTCTCCATGGATCCGTAATTTAGAGTAGAGTAGGGTAGTAATGAATTCCTTTGAAAGAAGTCTGCGCTTGTGATGTCTTTTTTTTGTCCAAGGATCAGGAAAAAGTACATAAAACCGATCTATAGATGAATTTTCGCAAAAATTCAGCAAATATCTTGCATCTCCGTTAAAAATTCTGATGTTGTTCAGATTATTGTCACGGATTGCTTGTAAAACTTTTGCAACTCCGTTTTCAAATGGTTCACATCCGATAAAACAAATATCAGGATTTTGTATAGCGTTTTGTATAAGATGTTCGCCTGCGCCAAATCCTATTTCAACAAAAATTTTGCTGAATGTTCTGTCTCCTGATCTTTTTTTTGGTAAGGTAAAATCAGAAAGTTTAAGAATTCTGTTTTGGAAAAATTTTGATGGATCTTGCACGCTATTCGGCAGAGATATGCCATATATTGCATAAAAATCACGTAGAATTTTCTCTTGTGTCGCACTGAGACCGTGTGAACGCCTTCTACCAAATGACGGTATTATAGGATAATGTTCCTGTCGGTTGGATAATGATATACTATTATTATCGTTACTATTGCTGCTGTTGTCCATCACGATCGTGCTGTTTTCTTATGATAATTCGTTTTACTCGCCGAAGATCAGCGTCTGCTATCTCAAATTCAACTCCTGACGGATGAATTAATATCTCACCACGAGTAGGCATTCTTTCTGCCATCAGCATGGTCAATCCTGCGACTGTTTCTATGTCGGGTAGTTCTCCATCTTGAGCATATGGTGCCAGCAAATCCACTCCAAGCATTTCTTCGCATTCAGTAAGAAGCATTTTTCCGTTTGCAACAAACGAACCATCTTGCCGACTAACTACTTGCGGAAAAATATCGCGATTTTGCTGAATTTCCCCGACAATTTCAGTTACGACGTCTTGTAATGTCACCAAACCATCTATTCCGCCGAATTCGTCAACGACAAGAGCCATATGATTGGCAGAAGCTTTAATCTCAACAAGCAGTTCGAGTATTTGAATACTCGGAACGACGTAAATAACATCTTTCAGAAGGGATTTTATATTAAATGACTTCGGGTTTTTTATGTACGGCAGGAAATCTCGTACTCTGACAATTCCAATAACATCATCTAGGGTATTTTTATATATTGGAATTTGTGAATAGCTTGTACGAGAGAATATATCTATAAATTCCTCAAGTGATGTATCTGCCTTCGCGGCGACTATATCAACGCGAGGAACCATGATATCCGCCGCAGTAAGGTCTTTTAGCCCCAAAACATTTGCGACAAGAGCCAATTCACTGCTATCATCGGGAAGTTTATCTTCCGGATTAGTTTGATCTTCCTCTATTAGGTTCTCAAGTCTATCTATAAGAGGAACTTCAGGCGGTTTTCTCAATAATCTTCGAAAATAATCATAAATTTTAAAGGGCATAATAAGATTTTTCTTTCAAATAAAATAACATCTCTTTCACTTTTTATTACTTTCTCTATTTTATTGATAAGGATCAGCAACATTCAAGCTTTTTAGTATTTTTATTTCTAAAGACTCCATTTGTTCAGCTTCTGTTTCTCCTATATGATCATATCCGAGAAGATGAAGAACACTGTGAACAACTAAATGGCGCAAGTGATCATCAAAAGAAACTGATGTGTCAACTATTTCACGCTCAAGAGTTTCATAAGCAAAAGCAACGCTGCCAAGCACACACGTATTGCATCCGAAAGTATCGCAACCACAAACGTCACCACAATCGCTCTCGATATCGTCAATATTATCAGCAGGGAAGGAGAGGACGTTCGTAGGCTTATCAATTCCTCTGTATGTACGATTTAAGACTCGCACTTCTTCATCATTTGTGAAGAGAAAACATATTTCAACATTATAATGATTGATATTTAGCTCGGAAAATACGGCATTTACGCAATTATTCACTATCGACCGAATATTACTCTTGTTCCATGGCTCGTATTCTATGCTGATTTCTAAATTCATTTCTTTTTAACTGATCCAACTAAACTATGAGATTTTATCTCTGTAACTTTTACAAAAGCAATATCTCCAATGTTTATAGATTTATCACAGACTGATATCGCTTGTGAATACTCAGTCCGTCCGACAAGTTGATTTTTAAATTTCCCGCGTTTGGTAAAAAGTACATCAACCGTTTTTCCTACCGTATTTTCGTTAAACTCATTTTGGTGATTATTTAACATATCTTGCAGAATTTTCAGACGTTCTGATTTTATCTTCTCAGGAACTTGATTTTCCATTTTCGCAGCAGCAGTATTTGATCTTGGACTATATTTGAAAGAATACGCTTGCGCAAATCGTACTTTTTCCGCTAATTTGAGAGTATCTTCAAAATCTTGATCAGATTCTCCCGGGAAACCAACTATAAAATCAGAAGAAAATGCCATATCTGGTTTGTATGCTCGCAACATATCAATACAACGCAAATATTCATCCGTTGTGTACTTGCGATTCATCTTTTTCAAAATTTTATCAGAACCGGATTGCACAGGAAGATGTAGAAAAGGCATGAGTATATCAATATCTCTGTGTGCTTCAGCAATATCGGTCGAAACATCTTTGGGATTTGAAGTAACATATCTTAAACGTGCAAGTCCATCTATTTCTGCCATAGCATAGAGAAGACGAGACAATTTCCAAATTCTTCCATCCGTACCTTCCCCATGATACGAATTAACATTTTGCCCCAGTAATGTAATCTCTTTTACGCCGATGGATACCATTTTCTTTGCTTCGTCGATTATATCTTTTGCATCTCTTGAAAACTCTCTTCCTCTGGTATAGGGCACTACACAATATGTACAAAAATTATCACAACCTTCCTGAATTGTAAGATATTCGGAGTAGCTTCTTTCGGTGATATTTGTTGTTTTTAGTGCTTCAAATTTGCTTTTTGTATTTAAAACTCCCATTAAAACATTGGAATATTCGTTATTTTTCTTTTTTTCAATGACTTCATTTATGACATTAGCAATATTATGTATTTCTTGTGTACCAACAACCGCATCAACATAAGGTGCTCTGTTAAAAATCGCTTCTTTTTTTGCTTGAGCGACACAGCCGCAAACTACAATAATACAACTCTCGCCTGCATCCTGGATTTTGAATTTAATAGATTTTGCACGTCCGAGATCAGAAAACAATTTTTCATCTGCTTTCTCTCTTATGCTGCACGTATTGAATATAAATATGTTTGCTTCATCTAGGTGTTTGCATTCTTTATGTCCGGCAGCTGAAAGAATATCAATCATTCGCGCGGAATCATAAATATTCATTTGGCAACCGTAATTTTTGATAAAAAAATTCATTCCGAACTCTTATGAAATATCCTTATGAAATATCATTGTACTTTTTTCACTCGCTTGGCTGTTATCCCGGCGACTTTTTTTACCGATTTTCTGATTTTTTGAAAAATAACAACGAAAAAATTATTGGCAGCAACATTCCCTGATGTAGCTATCGGATCTATTACCCCATATAAAGCTATTATAAATGCTGTCATTGAATCATCAAACCCTAAGTATTGCTTTAATACCGGAACAGTAACCATAATTGTACCACTTGGAACGCCTCCACCTGCGAATTTATTAAGTACAAAGAAAACTCCGAACATTATAAACTCTGAAGTCGTTGGCAT
The DNA here is from genome assembly GCA_905233775.1 of uncultured Alphaproteobacteria bacterium. Classification (GTDB taxonomy): domain Bacteria; phylum Pseudomonadota; class Alphaproteobacteria; order UBA3830; family UBA3830; genus BNWE01. The sequence goes on from CAJOEB010000002.1 coordinate 3,770, forward strand.
AGGATGATTAAATGTAATAATTACCATCATCGCTAATATAGGAACAATAATTGTGTCACCCACCATATGAAAATTCAAGGTTAAAGGCATGACAGCATCGGCTAGAATTTTGTCTTTTGTATTTTTTTCTGCTGCATTTAGTGATAGAGGTAACGCGGCTGCACTGGACATCGTACTGAATGCTGTAATTATAGCCGGAAAAGCATTTTTTAATATCTCTATCATTCTATCTCTTTTAAAAGAAGCAGCAAATGCAAGCCAAAGTAGAAGATAACAAAATAGAAAACCGAACATTTTTATATAAACAGCTGAGTTTTGCGCGACAAAGCCTGTCATTCTTCCTTCTGCAAAGAGTTTTAGCAAAAAACCTGATACAAAGAGAGGGAGTAGGGGAACAAAAAAGCGTTTCATAAAGATCATTACCCAAGAATGAAGTGTTTTTATTATATAGGTGACGTATTTGTTAGGATAAAATGAGTTCAAGAAACCAATCAGTACTCCGAAGAATAGGGCATGCGACGTGCTGGCAATTATTGGTAATTGTGGTTCAAAGAATGGAACAAAATTTGCGCTGTTTTCTATAATATCCTTTGAATGACTACCTGATAACATACCGAACCCGACCAAACCAGATACCATTATGTTTGTAAAATTAGATATAAACACAACAACCATAAGCCCAAGAACAAACAACATTCCTTCTTTTGGGATCGCAGATAGAGCGACAGCAATGAAACTGAACAGTAAAAACGGCAGCACAAATACTAATGTTTCACGCAAACAAACGCTTATAGTGAGAAAAAATCTAATCGTATCTGTAGATAGAGTGGAATAACAACAAGAACAAACTATCATTGCACAAATAAGTTGTATGAGCGGATTGAATATGATTTTTCTTAACTTATTCGTCACAGATTGCCTCTTCTTAGTTTTTATTAATCTTACAAATTAATCATTACAAAATGAAACGAATGATGGTACTTCTGCATGAGTATTTTGTCAACAATATAACTTTATGCATATAACACAGGTATAGCTTATAACACACAGTTATAGCTTAAAAAAAACGTCCAAAAGAGATTACAATCTAAATAAAAAATCGATAGAAAAATTTTATTAAAATAATATTAATAAAAATTAATAAAAATAAAAAAATAAAGAATAATATACAAAGATACATAAAAACGTAAAAAAAAGAGTTTTAGCTGAGATCAAAACCATAAATAAATGTCATCACAATGAAAAGAATAAATATATCCCAGCTAAAATTCTACAAAATACTAATAATTAAAATAATTAAGCTGTTAATTAAGCTGTCGGCGGAGTCGCTGCCGTTTGATTAGCATCAGTAACAGCCTGTTTTTGCGCTTTTTTATTAGCATCAGTTTTATCAGCATCAGTAATAGCCTTTTCCTGTATTTTTTTATCAGCATTTATCCTTAATCGAGCAAGAAGACTTGAAATAACATCTACAGAATCTTGGACTTCTCTATTATCCGAGTTGCTCTTTATTATATCAAGCTTTTTCTGAATATTTTTACTTGTCGATGTTATTTGTAGAGAAAGATCTTTTATCTTTGTCTCTAGCTCAGCTTTTTGAGTTTCAAAATTTGTTTCAATAGATTTTGCTGACATAATTTTTTGGACTTGATCTCTACTGCTAGCTGCCATTTTCTTTATAACTTCATCTTTCTTTCTAGATGCGGCTTCAGCTTTTTCTTTATCGGATTTTGCTGATTGCAATTGAGTAGTTAATGAGTCTACTTCTCCTTCAATAACTTCCAGCTTAGTTTTTGTTTTTCTTAATTCAGCGTCAAGACTCTCCATCTTAGTTTTTGTTTCAGCGTGAGCTTTCTTTTCTTCCTCTAATTTCTGTAGTAAATCATCATAGTCTGCTTTTATGGAAACTCGTTCTTTCATTTCTGCTTCAAGTTTTTTCTGTGTTTCCGCATGTGCATTTCTCTCAGTTTCAAGATCTTTCCCGCTTTGTTCTAATTTTCTACTCGCCATATTAAGTTGAACTTCCGCATCTTCACGTTTTGTGCGTTCTTCGTCTAAATCTCCTTGCTTTGTAGTTAATTCCATTTTCGTTTTGCTATGAGCTTTCTTTTCTGTATCCAAATCTGACTTGTATTTTTCAATTTCGCTCTGCAATGCCTCGAGATCACGTTTAGTTTGCATATGTTGCTCTTTCTCTGCGGCTAATTCCTCTTCTTTTCCTTTGATTTGTTGCTGATTATTCTCTTTTAACTCATCCACTTCTTTAGATAATTGACTATTCTTTTCTACTGCTTCATCAAGAGCTTTTTTATTCGCATCTCTATCTGCCTCTGCCGTATTTCGAGCTGTTAAAACTGTTTTTAGAACATTTTTCAATTTTTCAATTTCCTGCAATGCGGCATTTGTAGACGTTCCTATATTTTGCCCGTATTGTTGAATATTCTTCGTGTGAGTACTTAATCCGTTAAATAGTTCTGCTTCATCATCAATATTATCAATAACTGTTGATGCTGACTTTGTCGATGTTGCACCTTGAGTAGCTTGTAATGATCCGACTGATAGCGCAAATAGAGTAACAGCAGATATTGAAATCATTGTTATTTTATTCTTCATAATGTTATTCTCCTTGTTATTTTTTTATAATGATAAACCTTATATATTAATTTTTCGTAAATTTTACATTTTTTTCTAATCTATTTTTTTCCTTTAGATGCAGTTACATTCTTTTTTGCAAAGACTTTTTTTACATGATCCTGTAAAGCTATTAATTTTGCAGTTATTTCAGTTATTAAATTATTTTGAGATCTTGTTTTTCCTGAAATTGTTTTAAAAAGCTCAGGAATTTTCCCTTTATCCTGGAAAGAAGGTGCAACTCCCTGCTCATACAAAGCATCTAAGTCAGTCCTTAAAACTTTTGCATCTTCTTCTGATAAATTATAGCGAGAGATTTGGCTAAGCTCCTTTAGATTTTTTAATTCTTGTTCTTTTTTTTGATAAGCACTGGATATATTTTGTTGTTCACTTTTTAGTGTTGTATTTTCAGAAATAATAGTTGAATGAGATTTTTTCAAAGAGTTATATTTTTCCAATAAACTAATATATGCTTCATTGGCTTTTTTACATTTGTCTGATAATTCAGATAATTGTTTGTTCATTTCTTTGCTACTTGTTTCTGTATTTTTAGTATCTTGCTCAAGATTTTCAATAATTTTGTTAAGATCTGATAATAATTTACTTGTTTCTTCTGGAGATTCTTCAGATTCTTCAAACTGAAATTTCTCTGATTGAAATTTCTCTGAACTTTGAGAAAGTTCTGATGATGGCTGTAATGATGAAGGTAATGTAGTAGTAGAGGAGGAAACGATAGTATCCAAAGATTTTCCTTTATCCTTAGTTTTCCCTTTTTCAACAATTGCTACAGTATCAGTAGTAGTTGTGCTGTTTGTTGTAGTACTTGAATCAGTACTTGAAGTAGACTTTTTTTTGCCCTTAGTTTTGCTACTGTTGGTTTCAGGTTTTTTTATGCTTCTATCTGATTTTCCTCCTGTAGATTTCCCTATACTTGTAACTGATTTTCCTTTTGTGTTGATGTTTGTTGTCGCTGTGTTCTTTGGTGATATTTTTCTTGGTTTTGATGCTTCCAAAACATTTGAAATAGTAAAAGTAGAAAGCACAAAAATAACAGTAAATAATACTTTTTTCATTTTAGATTTCCTCAAATTAGATTTTCTTAAAATCTTTCCTTTTTATTTTTATTTCTATCGTCTTATAGTAAAACAAGAAATTTAATATTTAGTTAAATGCATACAATTTTGTTTCTAAGAGACGCAAATCAGTTGATAAAAATTAAGTCACAGGATAATAATGTTATGATAGTAAAATGAAGGTGTATAAAAACACATCTAATAATAATTATACACAAATCTTATCTTACACATTAACAGTATAATAAAATTATTATAATAATGAAGCAACAGTTTCGATTAAATAATTTTGATTATGTAAAATGCAAATATACTAAATACTAAACCAGAAAACAAATCAGAACAGCTTAGATTTGTGATCTGTATACTAATCGCAAAATCTAAGCTACAAAGTCTTGCTAATTTCATGATTTTTATGATTATGATAATATTTCTGGATATTTTTTTGCGCGACTTAAGTAGTAGTTTATAACTGGATTATCGGTATCTATTTCAACAAAATTCGTAAAATACTTTTTCTTAAAACTTCCAGATATTTCTCGCTTTTCTTTCTGTGCATTAATTATTTCTGCCTTTTTGATACCGACAACAGAAGATAGTGCTTGAATAACTTCAAGGATATCAGCTAGTTCATATACAAGCTTGTTTATGTCTTTTTCTTCTGCTACTTCATTAGCTTCTTCTATAATTTTGTTTCTAAGAGACGCAATATAATCTTCTCGATTTAATTGCTTATAATCAACACGAATTTTATCGCGTCTCATTCTTGCTATCATTTTATCACGAACTAAAATGCCCGTTTTAAACTTCTTATACATTTAAAACTTCTTATATATAATATTATCTCATATATTTCATATATTTTTATCATATATATATTTTTTTATCATATATTTTGTTACACTGGATAATAATCCAGTTATAAGCACTTATGCCGCCTCTTTCTGCTGTTCTTCTATAATTCTTCGCTTTGTTTCTATTATTTCTGCATCGCATATAGGACAGAATTTGTGTTCTCCTGCAATATATTGATGCTTTGGGCAAATAGAAAACGTTGGCGTAATAGTAAAATACGGCAATCGGAAACTCTCGACAACTTTTCGTACTAATCGTCCACATACTTTCGCATTTGAAATACGTTCTCTCATATACAAATGCAAAACTGTACCACCCGTATATTTCTTTTGAAGATCATCTTGCATTCTAAGAGCTTCAAAAGCATCTTCTGTAAAGCTGACAGGTAATTGACTGGAGTTTGTATAATACGGATGTTCCGGAGTACCCGCTTGAATAATATCTGAGAAACGTTTCTTATCTTCTTTTGCAAATCTGTATGTTGTTCCTTCTGCCGGAGTAGCTTCAAGGTTATACATATGTCCTGTTTCTTGCTGAAACTGAATTAAAATTTCGCGGATCTTATCCAAATACGCAATTGCCATTGCATGACCGTCTTTATCAACAATACTGTGCTTATCATTTGTGTAATTTCGTATCATTTCATTAATTCCATTTACGCCGATTGTTGAAAAATGATTTCTTAAAGTACCAAGATATCTCTTTGTATATGGAAATAATCCGTTATCCATATATTTTGTTACGACTTTTCTTTTTATTTCAAGACTGGTTTTAGCATAATTCATCAATTCTTCGGTTCTCTTTAAAAGAGCATTCCAATCACCTTTATAAAGGTATCCGAGACGTGCACAGTTCAAAGTTACAACACCGATTGATCCTGTTTGTTCCGCTGATCCGAACAAGCTATTTCCGCGCTTTAATAATTCGCGAAGATCCAGTTGTAAACGACAACACATAGAACGAACCATTCCCGGGGTTAAGTCTGAGTTAACGAAGTTTTGGAAGTAAGGAAGACCATATTTCGCTGTCATTTCAAACAAACGCTCTGCATTTTCACTTTCCCAAGGAAAATCTTTTGTTATGTTGTATGTAGGAATTGGAAATGTAAATACTCGCCCTTTGGCATCTCCCTCTGTCATAACCTCTATATATGCACGATTGAGCATGTCCATTTCTTTTTGAAGATCACCGTATGTAAAGTTAGTTTCAACTCCTCCGATTAAAGGAATACTGTTTTTAAGATCATCGGGACAAACCCAATCGAAAGTCAAGTTTGTAAATGGTGTTTGTGTACCCCATCTGGATGGAACGTTCAAATTGTAGACCAGCTCTTGAATATTCTGCTTAACAACGTCATATGAAAGATTATCTTTTCTTACAAACGGAGCGAGATATGTATCAAATGAGCTGAATGCTTGTGCTCCTGCCCACTCATTTTGCAGTGTTCCCAAGAAATTTACCATCTGCCCTACCGCACTTGATAGATGCTTAGGTGGCTTTGCTTCAGCTTTACCTGAAATACCGTTAAATCCTTCATTCAATAATGTTCGAAGAGACCAACCGGCGCAGTATCCGGATAGCATGTCGAGATCATGAATATGGTAATCACCGTTTCTGTGCGCTTCAGAGACATAATTCGGATAAACCCTATTCAACCAATAGTTAGCAGTCATTTTTCCTGAAACATTTAGGATCATTCCGCCAAGAGAATATCCTTGGTTTGCGTTAGCATGTACACGCCAGTCCAGTTTATCCAAGTATTCATTGATAGAAAGAACAACATCTACAAGATTTTTCTTATCTTTGCGCAATTCTCCGCGTTTTTCTCGATAAACAATATAAGCTCTTGCTGTTTTAAAATAGTTTTCGCCAATTAAAGCTTCTTCAACAATATCCTGGATCTGCTCAATGTCTGGAATATCATTTTTATATTTGTGTTTTAAAATTTTTACAACTTTGAAAGTTATATGACGAGCTTCTGGTTCTCCGAATTCCCCTGTTTCAATACCGCTCTTTTTTATTGCCGTTACTATCTTTTCGGAATCAAACGGAACTCTTTTTCCATCTCTTTTTATAACGAATTTTAACTCCGAAAGACCTGTGTCAGAAGTGTTTTTGATATGTTGCATAATATTTTATCTCCCTTATTTTTTCATAAAACACTACCTCCCGCAAAAGCTATAAAAAACATCGCGGCAAGCTCTTTAAATTGATTTACTAACTCGATTTAATATATACAAATGCTACACTATTTTTTATAAAAAGTCACCATGGATAATATATAAAAATTAGCTGTCGACGATATTTTTTAATTCAAATAAAATATTCATCGCTTGCTGTGGAGTTATAGAATTCACATTAATTTCTGAAATTTTTCGCTTTAATTCTTTTTCTTCCCGAATGTCTTCTTCATTATTGGTATTATTACTGGTATCAAATTCATTATTGAATTTAGTATTATCAGTATTATTTGTATCGAAATTATTGGTATCAAAAAGTGAATCCATAATTGATGTTTGAATTCCGCTACTGGTATGAGTGTCATCGTCTTCGAATTTTTTCAAAAGATCTTTTGCTCGTTTTATAACGTTTTTTGGCACTCCTGCGATACTTGCAACATGAATTCCGTACGATTTATCTGCTATTCCATCTATTATTTTATGATAAAAAACAACTTCTCCTTCCCATTCCTGAACTTTTAAAGTTTTGCATCGTATATTATTTAATGTATCTTGTAATGCTGTTAACTCTCTATAGTGAGTAGCAAACAAAACTCGACATTTATTGATTTTATATAAGTTTTCTATAACAGCCCAAGCAATGGAAAGACCATCATAGGTCGATGTCCCCCGCCCTACTTCATCCAAAATAACAAAAGATCTCTCATTTGCTTGATTTAATATTGTTGCTGTTTCAATCATTTCCACCATGAATGTGGATCGACCTCTTGCAAGATCATCAGATGCTCCAATTCGAGAAAACAGCCTATTTACTATACCGATTTTTGCTCTACTCGCCGGAACATAGCAACCTATCTGCGCCATAATTACAAGTAACGCATTTTGTCTCAGATATGTGCTTTTACCTGCCATATTCGGTCCCGTAAGCAAAGCAATTCTATGATCGGCATCAAGATCACAATCATTGCACGTAAAATCCTTCACATACAATGATAAAATCGGATGTTTTCCGTTTTCTATTTCCAAAATTGGATCTTCTGTAATTTCTGGGCGAATATATCCTCTTTCCTGAGCAATAAGTGCGAAACTTGTATAAATATCCAGATATGCGAGACATTTGATTGCATAAGAAATATCAACATAACGATCTATGATTTTCTGCACCAGCTCATCATATAGTTGCTGTTCCACACGATTCCACTCGTCCATAGCGTCCATTAACTTAGATTGAAGTTCTACAAGTTCATCTGTCGTATATCTGACGTTACCGACTAATGTCTGTCTATGCACAAATGTCGGAGTCATTTTTTCCTTCTGAGATAACGGGATTTCAATATACCATCCCAGAATTGCATTATTATTTATTTTCAGTGTGTTTACATGCGTCTCTGCGATATATTTCGCCTGTAAATTGGATATAAGATGCTTACTGTGATCTTTTAAATACTTCAATTCGTCTAATTGTTTTGAGTATCCATCCGCAATTACTCCTCCTGAATCGCGTTTACTTGAAGAAGCCGGTAACTCTGCATACTCAACCAGGGCAGTATCAAGCGTTTTCTTTAATTCAGAAAAATCTTTGATATTTGCAAATGAATATTCTCCTTCTGTTGGTAATATTGTATCTCCGATAGTTGCTTGAATTGCTTCTAATATACGCAAAAGTTCACGAATATCACCAACATTTTTAGGAGAAAATCTGTTAAATTTTATTCTGCTTAACGAACGTTCAAAATCCACAGATCTGGATAAAATTCCGCTAATTGCTTCACGCAATGGTACGTTATTTATAAAGAAATCAACACAATCCAAGCGTTTTGTTATTTTTTCTATAGATATTATAGGCGTCGCAACTCTACCGGCAAGAGTTCTCGCACCAAATGGAGTTACTGTTTTATCTAATGCACCGAGCAAACTGTATTCGTACTCTCCATTAGCTGATGAAACAATTTCCAAGCTCTTACTTGTAGCTGAGTCGATCACCAAATAATCGCTGAAAATGACTTTTTTCGGTATAGGAAGTGCTGGCATTTCGCTACGTTGTGTAATAAGAAGATACTCGAGCAATGCGCCACAAGCTGCAAGCTCACTATTCACAGAAATTCCGAAACTTTCAAGCGTTTTTACTTTGAAATACTTTTCCAGACGCTCTCTTTCAATTATCGGATTGAACTTTGTATCAGGAAGATAAGTAATATTTGAACTGCTTACGGATTTTATAAAGTTTTCGAATTCTCCGCGTTCAAAATGTGCTGGCAATAAAAATTCTTTTGGCTGATAAATGCCTATAATTCCTGAAAAATCATCTTTTACAACAGTATTTACGAAAAAATCACCCGTAGATATATCAATAGTCGCAAAACTTATTGTTTTGATTGTTGCTGTTTTCTTTGCAATTTCAGGAACTACAGCCATTAAGAAATTATTTGAGCGAAAATTCAGTAAGCTATCCTCAATAATTGTTCCAGGAGTAATAACTCTTACCACATCTCGCTTTACTATAGCTTTATAACCTCTCTCTTTCTTCGCTTCTTGCGGATCCTCCATTTGATCGCAAATAGCAACTTTATAACCACTACGAACCAAACGACCAACATAATTTTCGAGAGCCGCTACGGGAATTCCGCACATTGGAGTATCAATGTCATTTTTATGCTTTCCACGATGCGTTAGCGCTATATTCAACAATGCCGATGCTCTTTTGGCGTCATCGAAAAACATTTCGAAGAAATCACCCATTCTGAAAAGCAACAAACATCCCGGGTATTGAGCCTTTATCTCAAAGTATTGAGTCATCATTGGAGTTACATCTTTAGATGTTACATAAAATAAAGTATCGTCCTCCATACCCAGCTCCTTTCCTTTTTCAAAAACTACATCACACAAATTAATAAATATTATAAATAAGCATTATAAAAAGCTTCTTTCTAATTCAATTAACAAACGTTTTTTATCACATCCACAACTAAAACCACCAAGAGTTCCATCTGAATTAATAACTCTGTGACAAGGAATAACCAGCGGAATATTATTTCTTTTATTCGCAAGTCCGACTGCTCGACAAGCCTTCGGTGAACCGACAGCAATAGCAATTTCTTTATATGATACTGTTGTACCATAAGGGATATTCTGTAACGCTCTCCATACTTTTTTCATAAACGGAGTACCATTTAGTTGCAGAGGAAGATCAAATTTCTTAAGATGTCCCGCAAAATATGCTTCTATTTGTTTTATCGCTTCTATAATCAATAATGATCCTTTTTGCTTAGTAGATGAAGGAATTCTTGGCGATGATCCGATCGAAATTTCGACTATATAATCATCATTTCCAATAATCCCTACCCTACCTATGATTGTATCACAAAAAGAAAAATCAATCATGAGTCTAAAAAGCTTTTTAACTTTCGTGAACGGCTAGGATGTTTCAATTTTCTCAATGCTTTTGCTTCAATTTGACGTATACGCTCTCTTGTAACAGCAAATTGCTGACCGACTTCCTCAAGTGTATGATCGGTATTCATACCTATACCAAAACGCATTCTCAGAACACGTTCTTCTCTCGGAGTAAGGCTTGCAAGAACCAAAGTTGTTGTTTCTCTGAGATTGGAGTTAACGGCAGATTCCACCGGCAAAGCTATATTTTTATCCTCAATAAAGTCTCCCAAATGCGAATCATCTTCATCTCCTACAGGTGATTCAAGACTGATAGGTTCTTTTGCTATTTTCATTACTTTTCGAACCTTTTCAAGAGGCATATGCAATCTGGCTGCGATTTCTTCCGGCGTTGGTTCTCGTCCGATTTCGTTTAGCATCTGACGAGATGAGCGCACGATTTTATTGATCGTCTCAATCATATGAACAGGAATACGTATTGTTCTCGCCTGATCTGCTATCGACCTTGTAATAGCCTGACGGATCCACCAAGTCGCGTAAGTCGAAAACTTGTATCCGCGTCTATATTCGAATTTATCAACAGCTTTCATTAGTCCGATGTTTCCTTCTTGAATTAGATCAAGAAATTGGAGTCCGCGATTGGTGTATTTTTTGGCGATTGATATAACAAGCCTTAAGTTAGCTTCTATCATATCTTTCTTTGCACGACTGGTTTCTCTCTCGCCTTTTTGAATGCAATTAACGACTTTTCGAAACTCACTTATCGGTAATTCAACTGTTTCTTCTATGGATTTCACCAGATTTCTGTGTGTTTCTATATCAATAGAGCATTCTTCGCAAAATTTCTTCCAATTAGTCGATCTTTGTAAAGATGCCCAGTTTTCGTTTGTTTCATTTCCATAGTAGTTTTTGAAGAAAACATCACGATTAACTCCATATCCCTGAGCAACTTTCAATAAAGCCGCTTCGCTCTTAATCAGTTTCTTATTATGCGCATATAATTCTTCGCACATAGAATTCACAACCTTTTGAGTAAATTTTATCTCTTGTACGGTTGCAACTAATTCTTCTTTTAATTTAGTCTTCTGAGCAGCTGTCTTTTTCTCCTTCATCTTTTCGTGAATATCCATGACTTTTTCAAACATAGATAAAACAACAGGCAGCAATTTTTCTTCATCTTGAGTCATATCTGATGAAATTTCATCGTCTTCGTTTTCCGCTTCATCATCTATTGACAGATCATCTTCATCACTGTCTTCATCGTCTTCTTTATCCGCTCCGCCATTATCTGTCTGTACAATTTCTCGCAATGCAATCTTTCTATCTTGAAGATCGGAAATCCATTTGTCGATTTTCTTAAAAGTGTTTGGACTTTCGCAAAGACCACTCAGTACATTAATATATCCTTGTTCAATTTTCTTTGCTAATTCTACTTCACCATCTCTGGAAAGCAATTCTACGCTTCCCATTTCCCTAAGATACATTCTGACAGGATCATCTGTATGAAATAAACTACTGTCTTCCTCATTAGCAGTTACATTATTTGCTTCATCAGGTGATGTTGCTTTCTTTTCTTCCTGTTCAGCAGCGATACTATCAGCGTCTTCCGCTTCTATTAGCTGTATTCCCATATCTGTTATGCTGGAAACAGCTATATCAATCTTTTCAGTCGAAAATTTATCTTTCGGAAGAGCATCATTTAGTTCATCATAAGTAATGTAACCACGCTCTTTTCCTAATAATAAAAGTCTTTTAAACTCTAGTTCAGAAGAATCTTCTTCATTTTCCACATTTTCTACGACATCATAATCCATAATATCTTCTTCCCTGGATGGTTGTACGGCAGTCATCGTTTCCCCCTGTCTTTTGCTGTTAATAAGGCGCTACTTTTTAATGCTTTCAGTCGTTGCCAGTCACTTTCTGAGAAACTTGATTGTAAACTAACCGAAGCTTTATGTAAATCTTCAGCAACTATCGGATCCGAAAGATATTTTTCAAAGAAAGAATTCCATTCGGTTAATACTTCATCCTCTGATACTACGTTTTTTCCTGCAAATTTAGCATGTATTTCCACATCTTTCTCTATATCTGCGATATTTGCTTCAAGTTTACTTATTTCTTCGTTTCCCTCCGTATTTTTTCCTACTACATAATACGTTTCATATATCTCAAGAATTCGTTTACCCAACTTTCTCATAGAGATGCTACTGAACTCCAACTTAGCAAAATCTTCTGCGACCCTATCAATTATATAAGGATGATTTATTATTGTGACCACTAAAATTTTTTCAATTTTTTCTTTTATTGAAATTACAGGTTTTATGGCACTATTAATTTTTGAAGTTATTGTAGCATTCTTGTTTTTCTTCTTATAAAGATATAAATCTCTTTCTTTTTGCTTTATATATTGTATATACAATTTTCTTACAGAATGATCTTTTATTAATTCGACTTTTTCTTTGAGCATTTGTACTATAGCAGCTTTTTGCTCAGGAGTTTCTGACGGATACAGCAAGAATGCGCCTTCCCACAACCATTCTGACAAAGACAGCGAATTTTTGATTGCAGCTGATATAATGTCACTTTGCCCGTTTAATATCAGTGAATCAGGATCAGTATCTTGCGGTAATCTCGCAAATTTAAAAGATTTTCCAGGAGATAATACCGATAATATCTTGTCTATCCATCTGAAAGAGGCTTTTAAGCCGGCACTGTCTCCATCAAGGCATATTACAGGATTATCGCATAGTCTCCAGCACATGTTTATTTGCGTTTCACTGATAGCCGTTCCGAGAGGAGCAACTGTAGCATCAAAACCGGCTTGGTGCATTGCGATAACATCAAGATATCCTTCTACAAGCACAATTTCCTTTGATTTTCCGTGACGCGCAATAGGATATCCATATAATTGATGATTTTTTATAAAAATTTCTGTTTCCGGTGAGTTTATATATTTTGCAACGTCACTCTTTTTTATTATTCGACCACCAAAACCAACGCATCTGCCTTTATAATCTATAATAGGAAAGGTAATTCTACCGGAAAATTTACTAATTAAACCGCTTTTATACTGACTTTTGAAGAAAACTCCGGTCTTTATAAGAATATCTTCTGAAAATCCAGATTTTTTTAGCTGAGATATCAATAAATCTTCGTTTAAAGCAAAACCCAATTGAAATTTAACTAAAGATTCATCCGAAATATTACGATCTCTAAGATATTCTCTTGCTTCGTTACCTTCCGCAGACTTTAACTGACGAACAAAGTAATCTTTTATGATATCTATAGCCTCATATGTTTTTGCTTTTACTATTTCTTCAGGTGTATGCTTTTTCCATTCTTGTTCTTCCGGAACCTGTAATCCACACATATCGGCGATATATTTTGCAGCTTCATTAAAAGACAAACGTTCGATTTCCATCACAAAATTAATGATGTCTCCATGAGCTCCGCATCCGAAACAATGGTAAAGTCCTAAATCAGGATCTACTTTGAATGATCCTGTCTTTTCCGAATGAAAAGGACAACGCCCGAACCAATCTTTCCCTTTTCTCGTTAACTTCACATGGCGCGAAATTATATCCAAGACAGGTGCTTTGTTTTTTAAAAGATCGATAAAATTCTTCTGCATTCTCTTACTAACCTAATTATTTAAACTGCCTGATTTTTTAACAGATTAAACAGAAGAAAATAAATTTGTTTGAAATGCATTATGATTATCGTCTTCTTCTTTTGGTTCATCTCTCAGAAAGTCCAAAATATCAGGAATATATTCGCATAAATAATCAGAAATTTCATGCTTTAACTTATACATAGCTTTCTCAGAATATGCTTCAATTCGCAATGAAAGTGCATTTTGAGTGTTCGATGCCCTTAATACCCACCAACCTATATCAGTACTTACACGCACACCATCAATATCAACAACAGACATATTCTTTTCGCGAAGATCCGCCTTTAATGAATCTATAATTTTAAATTTCTCATCTTCTTCACAAGTGATACGTATCTCAGGAGTAACAAAACCATAAGGCAAGTCTGTAAATGCGTTCTTATCCGCGCATAATATCTCAAGACATCTTAGTGCTGCATATATAGCATCATCAAAACCGTACCATCTATCCTTAAAGAAGAAATGACCGCTTAGCTCGCCTGCAAGTAATGCTCCGCTGGATTTCATCCTTGATTTGATAAACGAATGCCCTACCCTTTCCATAAGTCCTATTCCACCGCATACTCTTATGGTATCGAATAATCTGTCGCATGATTTTACATCGGCAATTACTTGTGCACCAGGATTTTTCTTAAGAAAATCCTTAGCAAGAACTGTTAACACTTGGTCACTGAAAAGCACTTCACCTTTGTTATTAACAACGCAAAGCCTATCGCCATCACTATCAAAAGCAAACCCTACGTCAAAACTGTTATAACTTACGAATTTTGATAAATATCTTACATTACGAGCAACAATCGGATCCGGCGGACGATTTGGAAATGTCCCATCGATTTCTTCGAATAAAACATGATGTTTTCCCGGAATTAATGTAGTTACTGCTTTTATCGCGTTGCTTGTAGCTCCGTTTCCGATGTCCCATGCTACTTTTATGTCATCGTTAAACTGAAAATCACGGATTATCTCATTAACATAAGTTCGAAATACATTATTCATTACAATTTCGCGTCCTATGCCATCAATATAATCTCTCTTTTTAATTAATTGAGCTAGTCCTTTGATACTGTCACCATAAAAAGGATCACGACCAAGCATGAATTTGAAGCCATTGTACTCCGGTGGATTATGTGAACCGGTAACCATTATACCGCCATCTAAATCAAGTTTATTAACAGCATAATATACAAGCGGAGTGTGACACAATCCCAGAGAAATAACCTCTACTCCTGAATCCAATAATCCGTTCAATAGATTTTTTGAAATTTTATCGGAAGAAAGTCGACAATCATAACCGACACAGATTTTTTTCAGATTTTTGCGTGCAAGGACTGTGCCGAAAGCCTTGCCGATATCATAACCATTTTCCTCAAATAACGTTGAACCAACTATACCTCTAATATCATATTCTCTGAAAATTTCATCAGGAAAAGAACTATGAGAAGATTCTTCGGGTTCTTCTTCTGGAGGAGAAAAAAAATCTTTGATTTTTTCAAACGATATCAATGTATAAACCTTAACATGATGAATTATTTAGCATAATAACATGAAAATTATCAAATTTTCAGATCTTATTTACTTTTTTGTGTTTTCATTGGTAACAAAGAGTTTCAAAAAGCGAGGTTTTTATGAAAAACGCAATGAAATTATTCTCAGCAACCATTTTATTACTTCTCATTCCGGGATTTTTATATGCCAGAGAAGAATCTTATAACAATAACAATGCTGGTGTACTTTCCGGAACTGAGGAAGATTCCGGAATACAAGATGAAAAAATCGCAAATTATCCTTTTACCAAATCTGAATCTCAATTAGAGAGTGAAAATGTAGTAGGAATGAAAATAGATAAAAAGGGCACTACTCTTTTTAGTAATGAAAACACGTACTATACAGAGAACTCTGGAGAAGGCAACAATTTTTCGAACATAAATATATTTTCACAATATCCTAAATTGATTAGTGTAGAGTTCAGAAATCTTACTCTTTCAGGGCAAGATTTAGAAAATATTCGTAATTTTATCAACGAAAACAGAGAAAGCAAAATCAAAAACTTATCTTTCAGTTCATGCGTAATTGATGAAAAAGATATTGAATATATAACGGATACAATAAGCAAATTGAATGATCTGAAATCAATAACAATCAAATTCTTAAAAACAAAGAATAAAAAGGGGAAAACAGAAGCAATATCATCGAAAGCAGTTGAAGAAATCACAAAAGTTCTTTCAGAAAAAAAGAATATTACGTCATTAACTATTGCATTCAATCAAATAACAGTTGATTCATTAAATCATATAAATTCCATGATAAAACTGTCACCGAATATGAAAATGTTATCATTGCTATGGGATGATGTTATAGGAAACGAACGAGAAGAAGCGTATAAAACTTTTTCCGATAATCTTGCTGAATTAAAAAATTTGAAGCATCTTTATTTATCTCTGTTGTATGTTCCGGAATCTTGCATTGACGGTTTATTTGATAGTATATCCAAACAAAATACTCTGACTAATCTAACTTTATTAATTAAAAACTTAAAAGAAAGTAAAAATGCGTACGAACATGCTTCTAATTTAGCAAAAGCGATAAGCGAACTTCCGGCTCTGTCTAGTATACGTTTACAAAATATGCAATTGCCTGCTAACGCTGTACAGCCGATTATCAAGTCATTTGAGAAGCTATCAAAATTATCGTATATAGATTTATCAAATAATAAGATAGATAAAAATGCGGCGACTGTTTTTGCTGATACAATGAAAAATAATGAAAAACTGAAAGTGCTTAATATGCGCAAATGCAGTATTAATGCTGATTCTTTTGCAGAGATAAGCAAAGTTTTTGGGTCATTACCATTAGTCGTAATATGTTTCGGGGAAAATGAAATAAAAGAAGGAATAAGTAACTTACAATTATCTGAAAATACATCATTAAGATTTATAGATATGGCTAAAAACAGTATTTCTTCCGACGCAATTATAAATTTTATATCAAGTACTATCACTCATAACTCTTTAAAGAAAGTAGATCTTCGAGGAAACTGCAATATGGAGAAACAAAGAGACAAAATTGAAAGATTAAAATCAGATAATGATTGTACAATCGCATATTTGCTGGAATGTAAAGAACCAAAGAAAAAGCAAAAAGTTCAATCTGAACCAGCCGCACCTTCAGAAACAGCTTTTGCAGAACAAAATTTCGCGGCTTCTTCGTCTTCTTCAGGAGCAACAAATTGAAATTTTACGTTTTTTTAATAGTAATGTGAGTATATTAGTAGCAAGGTAGCAAAAAAATAAATAGTAGTCATGATGGGAGTGTATAAGGATGGATTTTTTAGATAGCGCGGCGAATGTGTTTGCCTTATCCTTAGTTTTTGCGCTAATCAGTTTTAGTGTCTATTTAACCACGGCTATTATGAAAGTAACCTTGTGACAGTTGTGTAACGCTTGGCGGCTGTACATACGGTGCTCTCGTTGTAGTAGGCATAAATCCTATAATTGCAGTTTTTACAGCAACGTTATGCGGAGTTATTGCCGGTTTTACTATTTCTTCAATCACAAATCATATCAAAATAGAACTTGTTTTAAGTAGCGTTATAACAATGTCTATTATCCAAACATTTGTACTGAAATTATGTAATTTCGGTGAATCTATCAAAGAAAATTTACATAAATCAGGAAGTATTTTCAATTTTTCGCCAGTTGAAAACGCCATCATTATCCTTGTAATTGTCTCTATTGTCGCCTTCTTTTTCTATAAATTTTTAAATTCAGAATATGGATTAGCAATGAGAGTGTACGGAGATGGAGTAATCATCTCAGAATCACTTGGCATTGATACAAAACATGTACTTTGGGTAGGTCTTGGATTATCCAACGGTCTTGCAGCCGGAGCAGGAGCTCTAATGACTCAAGTAATGGGCAACTTTTCTACGGTAATGGGAGCCGGTGCCCTGGTGTTCGGTATAGCATCAGTGATTATTGGACAGAGACTTGCAACTACAAATTCTGTTAAAGAATCTATAATAGGATGTTTCATAGGAGCGATTATATATAAAATTGCAATAGAGTTGGTTACATCTCTGGGATCAAGTACTGTCGGTTCAGACTATAACAACATTATAATCGCAATCGTTCTGATATTCCTTATGGTTACTGTTAATGACCAAAGGAAACAAGAAAACTTAGAAAACTTTTGATGGAGGAAAGCATGATTCGCGTAGAAGACGTATTTGTTGTATTTTGCAGAGGAACTCCATTAGAAAGAGTTGCACTGCGGGGAATTAACTTTACGGTTAAAGATGGTGAAATTGTATCTGTTATCGGAAATAAT
>CAJOEB010000003.1:0-1210 GCA_905233775.1 uncultured Alphaproteobacteria bacterium
CGGTGGTATGAATAGATTAGCGATAATCGCCAAAACGTTGAGGCTCGGATTAAATGTAATGGGGACAGGCGTACAAGATTTGGTTTTTCGTTTTTTGAAATTTGCCGGAATCGCAGGAACAGTTGCCGGAGGTTTTCTTGGGATTTCTGAAGGAATTAATGGAAAACTTATTTTTAGCTTTGAAACATTGATATCTCGTATTAACTGGCTTGCGGCAAACGGAAAAGCAAAAATAAAAAGTTTTTGGGAAAGTATTACAAATGTAAAAATTCCGTCATTTACAGAAAAATTCAGAGCTTTTTTCAATGAACTAAAAAATATGGAAATTTCTGGAATTATCGAGCGAATAAAAACTTTTGATTTTAAATTTAAGCTTCCGTCTGCTTGGTTCGATGAAATTTACAGTAAGATACAAAATTTCTATGTTGATTTAAAATTTAAGTTACCGAATTTTTCAGAAATAACACAGCAATTAAAAGAAAAACTAAGTCAGATTGATTTAAATTTTAAGTTGCCGGATTTATCGCAAATAACACAGTATTTAGAAAAAAAACTGAGTCAAGTAGATTTTTCAATTCTGTCTGAAAAAATAAAATCTATGTGCAGTGAAATTTTTGCAGGTAAAAACTTTTCTCTTCCTGAAAATATCTTCGAAGATCTTAATCTCACTACCCTAGAACTTGCAGGAGGCATTGCAGTTCTCGCAGCTAGTTTTTTTGTGTTACCAAACGTTATTGGAGTTGCAGGATCTGCTCTAGTCGCATTAATTTCCTTAATGCCAGTTGCTATTAGCGGATTTTTCGGATTATTTCAAGCTTCATGGTTTTTAATCGGGACAGTTTTACCAGGATTGGGCGGAATGCTTTGGAGTATCAGTGAAAAATTGTGGTATCTTGGCGGAAAGACTCTGCCGTACGTAACAAAAGCTTTCGGTGTACTTGCGAAAATTACGAGAACGCATCCGATAATTGCAGGCTTGACCGCAGCTCTAACAATTGGCTACTGGATATACGAAAACTGGGGACATATAGGTGAACGCATCTCAGGTTTTTTTACGAGATTATACAATGGCGTTTCAAAAATTTTTAAAGGAGTTTGGGATTGGTGCGAAGGAATCTGGAATTTTATAGGTGATTTTTTGAATGCAGTCGGAACTTTAGGAAAAGTTTTTGGTGGCGTTCTCAAAAACGTTTCGAGTGGTATTAGAAAA
>CAJOEB010000003.1:1275-22634 GCA_905233775.1 uncultured Alphaproteobacteria bacterium
AAGATAATGCAACCCAAAAATTGGAGTTACCGAAAATAGAGCCAATGCATTCTGAGATAAATCGAACTCAAAATAATAATTTTACGATTAATATACAAGCAGATAAAAAAGACGATGCTGAAAAAATATCTCAAAAAGTTATGAGTCGAGTTTCTGATTTCAGCAAAACATTTCTGTATGATACAGTGCCAGAGGTTTTGTAATGATTCTCGGAGATTTTCAATTCAATTTAAAAAGTTTAAGTCCGAATACACTGAGTCGCACAACAGAATTCAACTGGTCAGATATGGAACGAATCGGAGATTTACCGAATTTACAGAATCTCGGAATTTCGAAAGATCAAATTGAAATTGAAGGCGTCTTTTATCCAAAGATAAATGCAAAAACTCAATATAACTCGATTGAGAAACTAGCAATCGGAACAGCAAAAAATCAGATACAAAATTTTGCTGCGAAAGAATTAGGAATATCAGCTCTTTTTGATTCATCAAATGGTGGGTACAAAAACATAGATGATATTCGTAAATCAAACCTATGCAAAATAGCCAGCAATTTAATCAGCGATAATGGCGAGATTCTCGGGAAGTTCGTAATTACATCAATTAAAGAAACGCAAAGCTATTTTGATAAAAACGGACAACCTCAAAAAATCGAATTTACATTAGTTTTGAAAAAATCACCGAGTACAACAAACAGCTCAGCAGTCTTGAATAATAATTCTTCAAGTTCATTTGTTGATACTCTCACGAATTTAGCCAGGAGTTATTTGCGATGGTGACATACATAACTAAAGAAGGCGATGTTTTGGATTGGATTGTTTGGCGACATTACGGCACGATTTCTGTTTTAGAAAAAGTAATGGAAGCGAATCCGAATATCACTTATGAAAAATTGAAAGCTGGAATCGAAATCAAACTTCCGTATATCGAAACTGTTCAAAAAACTAAAGGAGAAGTGAGATTATGGAATTAACCCCTGATTTTTTTATCTCGATAAATGGAAGCGACACTTTTCCGAAAGAACGAATAATTTCGATCCGCACAACTGATGAAGCCGGGATTGTTTCTGATTCATGTGAAATTGAACTTGACGATTTTGATGGAGCTTTGCAATTTCCAAACACTGAAGCGAAAGTTGAAATCTCTCTTGGATATAAAGAAACTCGGTACTTATTTTGTAAAAGAAATTGCAGTTGATGGCGCAAGACACATTGTTCGAATTCAATGCAATGCAGCTTCAAAAGCGATGAGATCTCAAAAGACAAAAACAAATGAAGGAACGATTAAAAATAAGCTTCAGGAAATGGGAGATGAATTTGATTTTGATTCAGAAATTTCTGATGACTTAAAGGAGGTAACTTTGAGTGACTCCCCTCAATTTGCTGAAAGCGATATGAATTATTTAACGCGCATGTCTCAAAAAATCGGGGCCGTTGCAAAACCAGTAGACGGACATTTAGTTGTTTCCAACGAAGGTTCAGGAAAATCTGTAAGCGGAAAATCATTGCCAATAAAATATGTAGAAGCATCTGAAGTCGCAAGTTACTCATGCAATTTTCGAGAAACAGAATCAGGCGGATTTTCGGGAACTGTTTATGCGAATTGGTATGAAAAAGAAACGGGAGAATATCATTTGGAAAAAGTCGGAAACGGAGATCCTGAAACAGAGCTTCAGGAAATTTTTTCAACAAAAGATCAAGCAATTTCAGCAGCTCAAGCTAAGTTTAAACGAGCCGCAAAATCAAACAAAACTTTTCGATTTTCTATAGCAGGAAGAACAGATTTATTTGCGGAAAGTCCGCTTGTGTTGCGAGGATTTAATCCGAAAATTCCAGCAAAATGGATTATTAATCGGGTTGAACATTCACTTAGCTCGAACGGTTTTGTAACAAATGTCGATTGTTGTAACGGAGAAGGATAAATGGCAGTTTATAGCGAAAAATTCAAGAAAGCATTCAATTATGTACTGAAAAATGAAGGCGGATATGTAAATAGTTCAGCTGACCCCGGAGGTGAAACAAAATACGGTATTTCTCAGCGCAGTTATCCGAACTTGAATATTCGGGAATTAAGTCTCAAAGATGCGCAAAAAATCTACTTTTGCGATTACTGGCTGAAGGGAAAATTCGAGCAAATTCCCGATGAAAACGTCGCAACTCAACTATTTGATTTATCAGTGAATTTAGGAATTCGAGCCACAACGATTGTTCTACAGAGGGCATTGCGTTCGGTGGGTATAAATGTAGTCGAAGACGGTTTACTAGGTTCTCAGACTCTTTCTGGCGTGATTTTTTGTTGCACGCCCAATGGGTCTGAACCATCAAATCTATTGGCTGCGATCAAGTCCGAAGCTAGCAACAGAAGTTTTTAAATGGTTGGCTGAGACGTGCATATAGAAAAATTAACTAGGGAGAAGAGAAAAATGGAAAATTTAAAATCAATAATCACAAATGAAAAAGTAAAAGGTGGAATCGCAATTGCTGCTGCGATCATCATGTTTTTTACCCCCGATCATATTGATCTCATAATTGAGTCATTGCTGGCAGCTTTCGGAATTCAAAAATTAGTTCTGAAAAAGGATGATTAATTGCTTTTCTCATGTCTCAGTTCATATAATTAAATTATGAAAAATTATAAGAGCGAAAGATATGAATGAATTAGAAATGTGGGTTGATGATTTATTAGGAACATTTAAGGAGAATCCTTCGTCTGAAGCTATGACGTTAATTGAAAGCTGCGGGAAGTGTTGTGCCGAACGTAATAATCATCTGGAAGGAATTTTAAAATTGCGAGAAGTGGCGGCGGGATGCAAAACTCGATCCGAATATGTGAAATTTTTGCAAAAACACATTCCCGTAAAAATCGCAGAAGCGAAAGACGGAATTGTAATGCATCTGGGAAAAGAAAAATGCACTTGTACGCTAGCTCCCAAAATTTTTAAAAATTTCGATGCGTTATGCAATTGCACTTGCGGACACGAAAAAGCCCTGTGGAGTTTGTTCTTCGGAAAATCGGTCGAAGTTGAAGTTCTTGAAAGCTTTTTGCGCGCTGGAAAAGACTGTGTTATAAAAATTAATTTTTAAATGAATTGAGCAATAATTAGCTTCATGTTATGCTTTTTTGTAGTTTTTGAAGGGGTTTTTATAATGAACAAATCGGAATTAGTAAAAGCAATTTCTGAAAAAGCTGGAAGTACAGTAAAAGATGCAGAAAATTTCTTACAGGCGTTTGTCTCAACAATAACTGAATCAATGAAAAAAGGAGATGATGTTATGTTAGTAGGCTTCGGTACGTTTTCTGTAGCTGAAAGGGCTGAAAGAATCGGTCGCAATTTTAAAACAGGAAAGAATATTCAAATTCCAGCTTCAAAGTCAGTGAAGTTTAAAGCTGGAAAAACTCTGAAAGATGCTGTGTAATAACATTACAGGTAGCGAAAGTATTTTTAGATATGTGCAAAAGTAAGATGTTTTATAATGATGTTTCTGCTTATTTTCGTTTTGGAGAGTTGAATTTTAACCTTTGTCCAGTGATATAATTTATAAACAGTAAGATGTTTAAACTAAAAATTAATTTTTTTGCGTATTTCTATAATCAGCTAGTTCGATTATGTGAAATTTTTGCATAAACAGTAAACAGCTTGTGATAGTAGTGTATGTAAGAAATGCTAAATAGATATGTAATTAGTATATTATGTGTACTGTTTTGTTCTGATACAGAAGGGCGGCTTCCGAAATATCAAGGAAAAATAGCCGCTGAAGCTTTGGTTAATATAGCTTGGCCTGGTGAAGACACAATAGGTGATTATGGAACCAGAGAAGCCTTTATTAATGATCTTATTGATCTAATCTACACTAATACTGGTAGGCAATCACTTGCTGATTGGATGTACGATAGAAGACCTGGGGGTGGTGTTGCTTATGGAAGATACAAGACATCTATTCTTCATCGCATTGAAGGAGATAGATTTACGACAGATTCTCTCTTTGGTTCATTACTTCAGAAGATACGAAATGCTGATAATGATAATCAGATTATTAACGCTAAATTTTCACAGCTGGTTAATTTAGCATTTCCCTGTTGGACTGGTACATTAACTTGCTATATGCATAACACAGGAAGCGCTCTTGCAACAGAAGCATTACGAGAAAATCCAATGAAAATCATAGAAGCATGTCAATGGTTTTTAGGAATAGGAGGAATAACTACCGATAATTTACCAGAAATAATACGAGCTAAAGCTACAATAAAAAATGATTTGATTACCAACAATAGTAATCTAATAAAGACTATAGGTGTCCTTTTTAGTCTTGAGTTAATTGACGATTGGAATCAATTGAAATTAATAGTAAACAATCAGGATTTGAATGAGCCTGATGTTCCTGAAGACTATTCATTTCTTCCTTCAGTAGTGCCAATACCGAATACATGTTACAACGTTGGAGGATACTGTAAATCAGATTGTCATTTAAATACATTAAAAAATTTAGTTGCTATTTTATGCCATGAACATTATGGTGAATATATTCTTAATGAAAGTACGAAGCAATATTTTTTTGGTAAACAAGGAACAACCGCATACCTAGAACATATCTTTGGAAGTACTAGCAGGGTTGAACATACAACATGGGCTGATTCTTTACCAAATAATATAAAGACTGTTATTACCCCTACATTTCAATGGCTGGCGTATGCTTTACATGTATTACTTCAGGAAAATATAGATTTTCTGACTTGGCGTAGCACACATAATACTTTAGTAACTATAAGAAACTCTATAGAAGAATCTATACGAAAAATTCATGAAACTGCAACTGTCACAATTGAAGAAACAGGAGGAGCTCAATGGATTGAAAGTCAAATTGCAATAACAATTCCAAATTTTTTTAGAATAACGATTAAAGGAAAACTACTATCTGGAACTGGAACACATATAGAAATAACTGAAATCACCTCTATCGGAGACGAAGAATAAACTCACAACAGTCCTACTCAGAATACAAATTTATTTAACGCTTGAAAACAAAACTACCAGTATAATTTATGGATCATACTCATCTTCTGGTCCATCAAAAACTAACGTACCGAAAGCTTCACTATTATATTCACTAAGTAAAGATTCCTTAGTAATACGTTGTTTTGCTTGCTTACGAGACTTTACAGTCTCTAATAAGGTAGATACTTTTGCAAAACTTTCTTCATCTTTTTCAGTTTTATCTTTCATTTCCCATATAAAAGCCCAATAAGCTTTGTCTGCCACTGAAAAAGTCAAATCTTCACGGCACAAAAGTTCAATCAATGGTTCAATAATAGCCGTACCACTTTCTGCTATAATACAGGCAGCACTAACCAAAGACTCTTCTGTTAACGGAGAAGTATGAAGAGGCTTCGGGGATCGATAAAAAGTATGAGGAGATTTCATAGATGACACCACTAATTGATCATGCATTGCGTTGCGAGGAGGTAACGACATGCTATGAGAGTTTTCAATTGATAAGATACAATACACAGAGGTAACGTAAACTAATTTTTTAACAAAACTATTGCTAAACATCTCCGTTCTCCAACTAACCTCACTTTACATCGTACAGAATTTTTTTCAAAAAATCAACTTTTACATCAAAATAGCTGTACTATTCTCAATAGAGAGCTCATTTTATGATAGACACTAAAAAACTTCTACAAATTTTGCGCAATTGTACTAATATGTGACCTTATTTATTTGAAAAATAAAACCAAAGTGCGAAAATTCCGAAAAGCGTAGCAAGAAAGGCCAAGAGTCCTTTTAGATTTTCATCTTTAAATTTTTTCAAAAATAATTTTTTCTTTCGAAGAAGCCATTGTAAGAGCAATATCTGTGTTTATATCATATAAAAAAACAATGTAACATATGACCATTGAGATCGTCTAAATATTCCGGATATTACGATAGCTAAAATAACCTCAATTTCGTATAAGAACCTCAACTTCGGATAAAGTTTAACAAAATTGACTCAAACCTTCTTGCTTCGATCGATTCCATTATCTTAATACTTTTGCAAGAAGTTTATTCTATATCTAAACTTCAGCTGTTTTTTATTAGAAATTGTTCGCATTTGATATCTGAAAACTCATTGCAATATCTTAGGAATTTTATATAATCGAGAAGAGTTATGTATTCATGGAGTTATTTTATGGAATCTGTTACAATTCAAAGATATAATATTTATTCAGGACTTTCTGTGAAATATGGCTCTGTTGAGTTATGTTTTGATCCTGCGAAAATTTGTAAACAAGATCTCTATAATATTAATCCAGATTTTATTTTTATATCGCATGAATCAATGGATCATTTGGATCCATTCCAAGTTTATGTTTTGCAAAAGAAAAAAAATTGCGATGTATTTTGCAGTATTGCTGCAGCTGCTGATCTTGTCCAATTCTTTCCTAATGATACAGATTTCAAAGAACATATTCACGCTTTAATTCCGGGATCGTATGTCACAACTGAAAAATTTGTTATTGAGGCAGAAAAGTCCATACATTGTGATTATATGATGCCTATCGTTATAAAAATAACGGATCGTAGCACAAAAATATCTATACTCCATTGTTTTGATTCTTTCCTTTCTGGAAATATTGTCGAATTGTCCAAAAATACAGATATTGCAATTGTACCATTGGGAATAGCTAAAGGTATATCCGGAACGGAATGCCTGTCATTTATTGATTCGTTACATAGTCGTTATTTTGTTACAAATCATTTTAAAAGCAGAAAGGAATTAAATGATTTCAGAACGATCACTGACAACCATGATAAATGCTTCTATGTAGACTGGAACGAAAAATGTTGTATTAATGTTGAAGGAGTTGGTGTAGTTGATACAGAAAAAGCGGAATTCAATGAAAATAAAAGTGAGATAAATGTGGCGGAAATAATATCAAATTTTTCGGATTTTAAGTATATCGTATTAAATGATGAAACTTTTCTGAAAAAGATTTTTGAAGCTTATAAAGATTCGGAATATAAAACAAAAATAAAATTGATTTTCCTGTACACGTTAATTGCTTTAGTTGATGCTTCAGTTATAGATGAGCAAGTTATCGATTTGATGAAATCTGACTTTTTAACAGTTGAAATACCCGATGAAAATAATTGTTTGCATGCTGTAATACTTTTCTTTTTAGGAATATATGCTCAACAATCTTCAAAAAGCTGTTCTGTTGATTTCGGTGAAAAATTAAAATCAGCGAATGAACATGTAATTTATTGGTTTACTGAATATCTGGGGAGAAGTATAACATCTTCTAAGGAAAATAATGATAGTGTTAATAAACTAATCGAGATTATTTCTAATTCAGATTTCTATAATTCTGTTGTTATTCGGCGCAGAATATTTTGGGAATTGCATAGAGTTATGAAAACTTTTCCGATGCTGGCGAAAAAATTTATGAAGACATTTGAAGATGGATTAGTTGATCAAAATCCGGATGTTCGGTTGTTAGCTGTTTTATGTTTTTCTTTAGCAGATAAGACAATGGTTTTAGATGATAACCAATTGGAAAAAATTTTACTTCTTTTGAGTGATGAAGAGGAAGATGTTCGAGAAAATACGGTAAAAATCGCGCGTGATCTGAAAAATCGTACGTTTGTAATGAAAGGTAAGGATAAAATATGTTTTCTTCTGAATGATCACGACTGTCATGTAAAAAATGAAGCAGAGTTAACAGTAAAAGCTTTAACGCAATAGAATAATTAAGAAATGATAAGAAGTTTAACAAAAACGTGGGGAGATTTCGGAAAAGTAGCTTGTTCAAAAGAGCAATTTGTGTTAACTTATAGGCTTTTCTTTAGAAAATTAGAAGATAAATATAACAAAGAGCCTCCGTTATATTTAACAGTGAATTCTCTTTCCGGAGCGGTAGATATTTTCGATTCATCAGAAGGAGAATGTCTGGAAGCGTTTATAAGAGATAAAGATCCTTCGGTAATTTCAGATAAATTATTTTCGTTTCTAAGAAAGAGGGGATATATTTTTCCTTCAAAAAATTTAGAGAATTTAGCATTTGATACAGTTATAAAGCATCATAAGTACAAAAAGTATTTCAAAGATAAGATCTTAGGATATTTTTCAATAGACATGTCTTGTCCTATGGGTTGTAAATACTGTTTCGAAAAAAAATACTCAAAAGATGATGGTATTTTTGAAAATGCTTTAATGGATAAAACATCAATCGATGCAGCTTTTAATTTTCTGAATTTTATAAAAGACTTACAAGAAAAAGAGATCGATTTCGTCGCAGGTTGGGGAGGAGAACCACTTCAAGAAAAGAATAGCGATATAAATGAGTATTTTATAAAAAAAGCTGTTCAGAATGGATATAAGGTTGCGTATTTTTCTAATTTGGCGTTTGTCGGAGCAAAGCTTACCAAGATACTTAGTGAACACGCAGAGAATTTTAAGTTTATTCAGACAACTCTGGATGATATTCCTACAAAGCATGATCATTACCGCAATTTAAATAACGCGTTTGAACGAACAGTAAATGCAATTGATGGACTTTTGAAATCGGATTTGCCGGTAATTGTTCGAACAAATGTTGGAGAACATAATATTGATGCTCTTCCATATCTTGCTGAGTTTTATGAAGAGAAAGGATGGTTTAACTATCCGAAGTTTAAAGGTTTTATTACTCATGTTTATGATCGTCATCATGAATTTACTCAAAAATTCACTGGATATGAGAGTAAAATGCTCTCTCGTTTTTTAGAGTTAAGGGATAATTATCGTTGCGTTAGAAAAATACAAGGCATTAAATTCGCTCCATCAGTAAGTAATATTATTAAGGCATTCAAATTAAGAGAAGTAACGGATATCACAGAAGAAAATTTTGAAGTAGAAATAAAACCTATAATTTCTTATTGTGTGGCATCATCTAGAGCTGAATATGTATTTACTGGAGCTCCAAATTATTCGATATATAATTGTGCGGAATGTACAGGATTATCGAAGTTTAAAATCGGGCATTATTATCCAGAAGTAAATATAGATGATAATGCTGCGAAAATGTGGGGAATCAACAATAGTATTCACGATGTACGATCTATTGATTCACTGGACAAATGTAAGAATTGCAAAGCTGCGACTTTTTGTGGAGGATATTGCGCATTAGAGGCTATTTGTGATAATGGAAATGTTAATGACGTCTTTTGTAAACAAGCTGATGTGATAATAAATGATTTCCTTGAACAGGAATCAGATCGGCTATATAGACGAGCAAAAATTCTTTTAGAAAAAACTGAAAATATATCAATTTAAAAAAGGGAAAAATGGAAGTAGATTTACATGTAACCAATCGTTGTAATTTTAGATGCAAACATTGCGTATATAAGTCAGGTGAATAGAGTATGCCTGATATGACTTTAGATACTGTAAAAAATCTAGTTAACGATTTTAAAGAGATGGGAGTTGAAGAGGTTCATATAACTGGAGGAGAACCATTATTAAACCCTGAGTTATTTGCAATAATATCGACATTAAGAAGCAATGGTTTTCTGGTTCGCATACAAACTAATGGAATGCTCATAAATGAAGAAACAGCAGATAAATTAAGAGATTCTGGAGTTCAACACGTTTTGATAAGTATAGATGGTTTAAAGAATTCACATAATGCATTTAGAAGGAATGAGAGATCTTTTGATATTGCTATACAAGCAAGTAAAATATGTTTAAAAAAAGGACTATTTACTCGAATAAATACCGTCATTCATAAAAGTAATGTATCAGAAATTCCTTATTTGATCCGTTTTATAAAGACGCTAAATGTTGATCAGCATTCTTTCTTTTATCTTACTCCTACAGGAAGAGGTGAATCAATGAAATCAGAAATTCTTTCACTTGAAGAATGGAAAAATGTGCAAAGGTCTATCATAGAGACAGCAATCAGTGAAAAAATTTTAGATAAGATACGAGTTCAAGATGTTTATCATGAAAATGATGTGCATTATAACGATTTTGATATATGTAGAAAAGACAATTGTTTAATCCTAGCGAACGGAGACGTTTTTCATTGCGTATTTTTTGTGTACAGTAACTATAAATTAGGCAACATCTACAAATCATCATTATCTGAAATATGGAAAAATCTGGACAATATGATCGAAAGCATTAATAACAAGAGAAAAAAACGCTGTAATAATAGTTATTGTGGGGGAGGTTGTCCAGGTATGTCCTTTATTATAGATGGAGATGTATGTGATTGTGATTCTAGATGCCAACCAGAGTATAACTTAATTTCCAGCTGTATTCGGAGGTATAGAACAGAATCGTGAAAAATATTTTTTTGTGTATGGGAATTTTTGTTGTTTTTGCAATAGTAGAGGGTATTATGTCAACTAAAACAGAAGTAAGAAACAGTGTAAAAATTGTTTTATTAAACGATAAAAACGAGCTCTTGTTAATGGGAACAGATGATCAGAATATCAAAAATGTTAATGGAGAATATAAAGGACGTTTTTGGCAATTGATTGGAGGGAAAATTGAAGAAAACGAGACAATAATGGAAACAGCAAAACGTGAATTGTTTGAAGAAACTTCTATAAACAGTAAAGATGTTGAATTCGGTCCAATAATTTGGCATGGGGAACTAAATTTATTAATGAATAATATACAAACGACAATTAATCAAAAGTTTATTGTCGCTCGATTAAAGACAAATGTTAATTTAAGTCTGAAGCATTTAACCAAAGAAGAAAAAAGAACAGTCACAGAATTAAAATGGTTTTCTCTGAAAGAAATCGAAGATAGTAAAGAAATAATTTATCCGGGAGTTTTACCTATTTATTTAAAACAATTATTGGACGGTAATATACCTGACAGTTCACTAAAAATAGATTTGGCAAAAATGAAATGATTCTTGTTTGGGAGTATGTGTTGTGAGATGGAATATCGGATGGGGACTTACATCGGCTTGTAACTCTTGCTGTCGACATTGTTATAATGCGTCTGGGGGAGCAAATATTACACAGATATCTTTTGAAGATGCAAAATCTATCGTAGATGTTTTGGCAGTTCATAATGTCGAAACGATAAATTATGGTACTGGAGAAAGTGGTTTAATCCCTTATTTTTGGGACTTGGTTAAATATGTCCATGAAAAAGGTATAGAGCAAGGTCTTACAAGCAATGGTTCATCTGTTACAGAAAAAACTATGCCTTTCATTAAGAAATATATAAATGATATAGATATATCAATAGATTATCCAGATGAACAAAGAAATAATGACTTTCGAGGATCTGAACACGCTTGGAATTGGGCTTTGAATGCTTGTAACCTACTTAAAAATGAATCAATAAATTTCAGTATAGTCACATGTCTGCATTCCTTGAATTCTGATGAGAATACAATCTTAAAATTTTTGAGTATGTGTAAGGAGTTTGGATGCGAATGGAGAGTAAATTGGTTTAAACCTACAGGTCGAGGAAAGTTTGATAAAGAATTGAAATTAGATCCCAAAAAAGTACATAGCATCTTTCGATTGATCGTTGAGAATTCTGTAATTACAGCCTTACCTGATCCGTATTTTTCCGCGATTATCGGATTTAATAAACGTATCGGAGCCCCATGTGGTTGCGAGTCTTTTAGAATTACTCCAACAACAGAAGTCGTTCCGTGCGTATATTTCACGAAAGAGATGAAAAACTTATCGCTGCTTACCAGTAGTTTTTCTGAAGTCTTAGATAGTCCGTTAATGCAAATAGTCAGAAAACGAGATGTTGCAGTTTGCAAGGGGTGTGAGTATGAAAAATTTTGCCACGGAGGTTGTGTTAGTAGAGCGTATTTAGAGTATGGATCAATCAATTCTCCCGATGCATTTTGTTTTAAAATGAATGGTTTTGTCGACAACCCATTAAGAAACTTGTGTTATGTAGTAGAAGATGGGCCTAAGAAAGTTCACGAAAATTATTTATGCACTTTGATCGTGCGCCCGAAATAATAATTTGAGTTTGAAATGAAATTTGACGTAGAAAAACAGTATTTAGAAAATTATCCGTATTATGGGCGTTTTTGTCAGGATAAATTTGTAAACGACCATTTTTTTCACAACAAAAAAAATGGAGTATTTGTTGATATAGGTGCTTATGATGGAGTAGAATCAAGTAATACATTATTTTTCGAAGAAAGTTTGAATTGGAATGGAATATGTGTTGAACCAATTCCTGAAATATACCAAAAATTGGAAAAAAATCGTAAGTGTAGCTGCTTTAATTGTTGTGCATCTAGTCATGATGGCATAGGAGAATTTCTACATGTAAAACCTGGGATGAGACCAAAAAAGCAAAATACTGAGAGAACTTCAAACTATGAAAAGCTAAGTGGGTTGATAGAATTTTATTCTGAAGAACATAAGAAAATAATCAATGATATAATTTTAAAAACTGGAGGAGAAAAAAACAAACTTTCTATTTCATGTAGATCAATAAATTCCATTTTGGATACACTAAAATGCAACAAAATCGATCTATTGTCAATCGATACTGAGGGGAGCGAAATGCATATATTAAAAAGTATAGATTTTCGTAAATATTCCTGTTCTGTAATTATTGTCGAAGTTTTATACGATATTGAGAGTATGGATAACTTAATGAATACATTGGGTTATAAATACATAACCAAAATCGGATATGACGCAATTTATGTTAAAAATAACTAAAATTTAACTCTTATTTAAATTATTATATGATAATATAATCCTATTGAGGAATATTGCTTTTTTATTCTATTACTGGAAGTTGTTATGAAATTCATAATTAGCTTAGTTTTTTTTCTTACGGGTACTCTATTTGCGCAATCTATAGGATGCGCAATTGATGAAATGAATCTTAGAATAGATGAGTTGAGTACCAAACTAAAAAAAAGTTGTAGTCCTTATATATACAATTTAAAAGAAGAAGAAATTAAAAAACGGTTTAAATCTATAGAACAAGTTAGGTGGAATGTTTATTTTACAAATCCAGAGGATTATGGGAAAAAAGGAGCTATTGGATTTTTCAAAAGTGCCTACAAAACGCCAAATGACTGGGAAAAGTATAGAAGTAGATATCCATTTCCAATGTCTTTTGAATATAATTTAGCTGTACCATATTACAGTGCTAATATATTAGTTATTGATGAAGTAAAATTTATAGCAATAGAAGCTCCTTCGGAAAAAAATAAAGAAAAATTTTTAGAGATTATAAAATCATATGATATAGGGCAAATAGTAAGACTCAACAAACCAGATGAATATCCAGACGAAAGTTACTATTTTTATTGGGAAGATCCATTGCTTCTTGATATACAAAATGTCGTATTAGAATGGCCACATAGAGATGGAATAAATCCGCAAGCATTATTGAAAACTGTAGAGACAGTATTTAATCAACAAAAAATGTTATCATCAAAATTTATAGGTGTTTCTTGTCGAGCTGGAGCAGGAAGAAGTGGAACATTCATAGTCGCATATGCTCTATATAACAAAATACAAAAAGAGATGCCGCTAGCAAAGAAAAAAGAAGACATAAAATTAAATATTGACGAATTATTTCTAAAAGCAAGTATCCAACGGCCTTTCGCTATTAGTCATCAGTCTCAGTATATCACGCTTTACCGTTTTGTAGACTTAGTTATTGAAAAACTATTCTCGAAAACTATTTGAATTAACTATTAAAGTAATTTGTGCTGTGCTTTTACTATATCTTCATATCTTTCATTATTAGCATTAAAGTGAGGAGATTCTATATTTGATATCCATTGATAAATGACATTTTGTATATCTTCACTAAACGAAGACATATCAATAGATTTATCTTTTATCCCATCAAATAATTCTATGCAAAAAGGATGAGGAGAAAGAAGATCTCCTCCAGTTGAAAACGATATGGATCGACATGCTCCTAAACACGTCTTCCAAAAAATGCACTTGGCACATAATCCTTTAAAATTTGCTTGATGCAATTCTCGTATTCTTTGGAAATGTGAGGATGACCATATTTCTTTTAAAGGTCTCTCTTTTATGTTCCCAGCAATAAACGTTCTATTGTTGAAAGTAATTGGAGCGCATGATGTGACGTCGCCGTTTGGCATAATTTCGCACCTATGAACTCCCCATCCACATTTTTTTTGACCTCCGCCCGAAAATATATCTGGTAATTCTATTATTACGTGTTTGTACCTATCTCTTAGTGTGCTAACAGTTTTAAGACAATCATTGATTTTTCTTAATGATATATTCTTTCCATTCCCATTTGGACTGTGAGCTAAAAAAACCCTGTTTCTAATGTTTAACCTTTCAGAAAATCCAAAAATATGATCTATTTCAGTATCATTGATATTAGTAATAACGGTTTGTATTTTAACATCGCATCCTATATCTACGAGTTTTTCTATATTTTTTCTTACAATTGCAGCTTGTTTGTCACCTCTCATTTTTTCGCCATCGTAACTTATTGCAAATTCAACTTTTGAGATAAAATTACCTAAATTTTTTATGATTTTATCGATTAACATTCCATTGGATTCTACTTCTACTCTTAATCCTTTTGAAAAACAAAATATTATCGAATCAATAAGAAAATCTGATACTAAAGGTTCTCCTCCTGTAAACGTCACTTTTCTGCATCCAAGATCTATAGCTTCTTCAACTAGTTTAGAAATCGTAACAAAATCAAGTTGTACATTATCCCCGAACCAATCTGCTGCATAACAATGAGGACAATTCATGTTACATTTTGAAGTTATTCTAATATGAAGGTCTTTTAATATAGGGAGTGAACTCATTATTGATTACATCCTTTTACACAATATAAACACTATATGCGACTTATTTATACTTATAATCCACTACAAATCAAGTATTGTAAGCATATATTTTTCCATCAAATTATAATGAACAACTTATACCAGGATTTTTTTATTGGAGATGAAGGTATCTTCATTTTGAATTTGTTTCCAAATGTGAGCGAAAAATGCAGCAATGTTTCGGGCATCATTGAGGGCTATATGATCTCTTTTATACGGAGACACAAAATTAAAAGAATTTTTATAACCACTTGATATGCTGTTGAAACTCTTTTTATATTTTAAAATATACCATGCCTTTTGAATAGAGCCAACATCCCAAATCATTCTATATATTCCCGATGTACTATAGTTTAATGAGTATCTTTTTGTATATTTACTTAAATACAAATTAATCCAACCAATATCAAATGATGGATTATCTGATATAATAATAAGGTTTGAATATTTGCATTCTACCTCATATAAAAAGGCTACAAATTCATCCATAGCTAATCTAGGAGGAATAGTATTTGAAGTAGCAAAGTCATACGCTTCTTTATGAAGATTCCAAAAATTATTCAGGCATTCTGTATCAAAATGTAGGTTATCTTCTAAGGCCAGATTCCTTTGAAAGTAACATAATTCATTCATATCCCAGTCTTGCACTGTAACTCCGATACTAAGTAATCCATTAGATATAAAATTTGGACCACTTGTTTCTACATCAATTGCAACAATAATTGGATCATTATCCATATTAAGGATTTTTGTCATTGTACCAGTATAACTATATCAATTCTGTTTATTATAATCTTACACATTCGTTAGATAAATCTGAATTAAAGAAAAAGTAAAAAGTATAAATCATAAATACCCAACAGGAATAGCTATAACATCATGTGAAAGTGGGATATCTTTTTCGCGCAGGCAGATAACAGCTCCTGTACCGATCTCTTTTTTCAAAGAATTTAAAACATTAAAGCTCTTTGCTGCAGTTAATGAAGGTGTGGCTGTTTTTTTTACTTCTGCAGGATATAAAATCCCGTTTTGCTCGATCACGAAATCAATTTCTCGCTGATCGGCGTCTCTGTAAAAATAAATATTTGGCGTTTTCCCGTTGTGCCAATAGCTTTTTAAAATTTCACCAAAAGCATACGTTTCTAAAATTGCCCCACTCATAGCGCCTAGAGATAAGTTTTTCGGACTATCCCATCCTGTAAGAAAAGCGCAAAGCCCTGTATCTAAAAAATATAATTTTGGAGTCTTTATGATGCGTTTCGTAATATTGTTGTAATAAGGTTCAAGTAAATAAACCAGCCCTGATGCTACCAAAATTGAAAGCCAAGACTTTGCTGTCTTTGAATCAATATCGACGTCTCGAGCCAATTCTGAATAATTCAATAATTGTCCCGTTCTTGCAGCTGTCGCTCTCAGAAACTTGTAAAATGACAATTCATTACTGATTCCTAAAATATCTTTTACATCTCTCTCAATATATGTTTGAACGTATGATTTGAAGAAAATATCTCTGTACTTTCCGTTTTCCGTAACCATTTTCGGAAACGATCCCAGCCATATTTTTTCAAAAATATTATCAATATTTGAAACGTATGATTGGTTTTCTCCGGCGTTATTTATCCATTCAGAAGAGGGCAAGAATGGCTTAGATTGATCCGCTTTTCCTGATATTTCCTTTGCAGATAAACCAAGCATATCAACAACAGCAACACGTCCGGCTAAAGATTCTGTAATACCTTTCATAAGCTGAAAACGCTGTGAACCGGTTAGCCAAAAATCCCCTGGTTTTTGATTTTTATCTACATGCATTTTTATATAGGAGAATAATTCCGGAGCATATTGAATTTCATCGATAATAAGCGGTGTTTTATGCATTTGCAAAAATAAACTCGGATCACTTTTGGCAATAGCTCGCTCTTCCAAATCATCCAAAGTAACATATGCTCGATTTTCCTTTGCACATAATTCCAGCAGAGTTGTTTTGCCGATCTGCCTTGAACCAGTTAAAAGTAAGATGGGAAATGCTTGTGATAAATCTTCGATTATATTTTTTAATGAACGTTTTAACACTATATGCCTCATATAATTAGGAATCTAGATCCAATATACACGATTAGTCCTTTTTTGTCTACAATATACTAAGAAAATACCTTTATTAATTACCAGAAAGCTAATAACGACAATTTAATCATTAACATGAAGTATTCCTTGATATATGAGCTATTTGGAGACTATAAAAATTTATCTCATTGGAAACAAAGGATAAAATAGGCATTTTCCATTTTCCGTCCGCAGGAGCGGTCATTTTTGTATCGTTGTAACTTATTGAAAATAAAGTAGAAGTGCCAAAAAGCTCTCCAGTGACGAGTTATGAAGTAGGTACCATCCGCTCCACCAGTGTTTTTACAAACATGAAGTTCAAAATAATTTTTCTCAATATGCAATAGGTGCTTTTATGTGTGCTCTTACAGAGGATTTACGCCCTTTTACCTTCATTTAAAAATAGCGTTTTCGGTCGCTTTTCAATTCTCCAAAGTGGATTAATTTTCTCTAAATCTCCGTTTTATCTCTAAAATAAGGGGTCTGGAGAATTTTTGCACTTCCGTTTGAATCGTCTCTGTAGCAATGATTAGAGACTGTTTGTCGTATTATGCAATTTTTAGGTTCGAGAGATTTAAGTGCTCTAGCGGTCATTTCATAATATATTGATAAATATAGATATTTTTAGCATGCAATTTTGAAGTATTTTACGATTTTTTTGAAAAAACCTGATTTATCAGATAACACGAGAAAGTTTGATACACATAAGGGTAGTTTACGCATCTTGTATCACTTAATTTCGCTGATACAGAGAAGATGTAGCTCTATTAATGAAGTTGAAAAATATCAAATGACTATATTATGGCAAAAATGATAGTGAAAGTTACCGACCGAAAAACCAAAGTTCCTGTTCGCTCCAAATCAGTGGAAATTTGAAGTTTGTAATTTTCGTTACGCTCAAATGTTTTGGCATATAACCTTCCATAATCGCCTTTTTAATCTTTGGACTCAGAATATTCAGAGACAATATACTTCGGGCGTATCGAGGGGAAATGCCAAGCTGCCAGCAAAAATTGTTATACGGCATTTCAGTATTGCGCATCAACTCTCTTTCAAGGATTTTCGCCTTAGCCAGCAGCCGAGCAAGAGGAACATCCGCATAATAATCATCAGGCCTGATTATTTGAGCTCGTCGCCCCATTCTTGTATCGATGTGAATCGGAATAAAAACCTCTTTTTTCAGTATTTCTGACATAAATTTCTCCTTTATGAAGCCAATTGAACAAACAAACTGTCGAATCCGTCGAGATTCAGCGTAATTTTAATACCACGATCCTTCAGCTCGACACTGCTGATCAACATTTTCACAATTTTTCGCTGTTCCGCTTGATACAAAAAATTCCAAACGTCATTCAAATTTTTCAGTGCCAACATAAGATCGTTTCTGCTTACTTCTTTATTCTTTTCCGCAAGTTTGTTGATGTTCGAAACAACTTCAGGTGAACGCATGATTTTAAAAATTTCGTCGAGTACAGCTCTTTCAATCGACTCTGCAGGAAGATTCCGATAAGGTGAATTACAAGTTTTATATCTAGAATGATTGCTGCAGATGTAATATCGATATCTCAATCCATGATTGCAGCAATACATGCTTTTCATTTGCGCTCCGCAGGAACACTTTAAAAAACCTCGCAAAAAGCTTGCAGATGAGGAAGAAAAATGGTGTTTTACAGGTGCTGTGTCCGCAAATTCTTTGAAAATTTCTTGAACTTTATTCCAAGTTTCTTCATTTATTATGGCTTTGTGTTCGCCCGGGTAAGCTTGTCCTTTGTGGCGCACATAACCTTTGTAGTATGGATTTTTCAGGATTCTTTCGACAGCATTTCGATCAAACAATTGTCCTCCGATTGTTTCACCATTTCGCAATTTTCTTGCTTTCGTTCTGAGACCTAATTTATTGACGAAATACGCTACTTCAGCGCATGAATTGCATTGTAAAAATTTTTCAAAAATGATCTTAACGGTTTGACTTTCTTCTTCATTTATCAGCAATTTGCGTTCTTTAACATCATATCCGAGAGGAAGAGTTCCGCCCATCCAAATGCCTTGTTTCAGAGATGCCGCAAATTTATCTCGGATGCGTTCGCTTGATAATTCACGTTCAAATTGAGCAAAACTCAGCAAAATGTTCAGCATTAATTTTCCCGATGAATTTGAAGTATTGAAG
Organism: uncultured Alphaproteobacteria bacterium; assembly: GCA_905233775.1. Classification (GTDB taxonomy): domain Bacteria; phylum Pseudomonadota; class Alphaproteobacteria; order UBA3830; family UBA3830; genus BNWE01. The sequence continues at coordinate 20,359 of CAJOEB010000003.1, forward strand.
GACAGAGTCACCGAAACAAAACTGACATTGTACTTATCGAAAAGCTCTACAATCTTTGAAAAATCAAAGAGCGATCGTGAAAGCCTGTCGATTTTGTAAACAACGACCATGTCGATTAAACCTGCTTTAATGTCTTCAAAAAGCTCTTTCAGCGCAGGTCTGTTCATATTTCCACCGGAGAATCCGCCATCATCGTAATGTTTTGAAACCAAACGCCAATTTTCATGAATCTGACTGGCGATATAATTTTCACCTGCCAAACGTTGGGCATCAAGGCTGTTGAACTCTTGTTCAAGACCATCTTCACAGGATTTTCTTGTGTAAATTGCGCAACGAATAAATTTCTGTTCCATAAATTACTCCTTGATGTTGAAAAATTTCAGACCGTTCCATTTTGTACCTGTAATTTTTTGAGCAATAGCTGAAAGCGAGCCGTAAACAGCTCCTTCATAAGCGAAACCATCGTTTACGACCAATATTTCGTGAGTTTTTCCTTTATAATTTTTCATAATTTTTGTTCCGATCATGGGTATATACTTTTTCACCAGAGTTTTCTTCGGACGATTCACATCACGTTCAGCAGCTCGAATTTTAGCTTCTGTCTGCTCATCAACGCCACCGTAAGCCAGTTCTTGAATCTTATAAGCTAATTTTCCGATCATATGAGCCTTACTGCAAACTGCAGGAGGATGATCAAATAGCTTGTGCCAGAGCTCGTCCAGTTCTTTTATGCTTTTATTTTGAAGCTCAATAATTTGCTTAACTATTGTCAGATCAATCTGATTTTCAGGTTTCACGTTATTGTTCCTTTTAGTCAACTTTATAATGTGCGTAATTAACACTCTGTTCGCTCTCCGAATCAAGTCGCAATTGACGAAATTCCTCTCTTTTCTGCGCATTTTTATACTTTATGTAACGTTTAATCGCTCTATAAATAATTTCTGCCAATTTTTCAGGGCTTTTCCTAGTTTGTTCCTCATTTTTCATAATTTTCACCTTATCCCAACAATATTTTGCCTGATATAACATAAACTTTCTTGTTTCCATACGGAGTCCATTTTTGCTGCCGATAGTCTCCGTTATGATCTTTCAACAAAAAACCCTTATCAATTAGCAATGAAATAACTGATTTTCGATTGAAACCTTTGCAAATTTCGTTTTGAAAAACCGATGGTGAAACGAAAAACATCACAGCATCCTGATAAACAGATTTGTAGCCTGCCATGTTGCTGATTTTCTGGTCTTTGAAACCATCTAAATCGAAAAAACGACTGTGAGCGTGCAGCTCGAAAAAGGACTTCACATGCTCTAAAATCTGACGATTTTCATCGTCTCCGACGCCTTCTTTGTCTTCAAGCCATGAATTGAAACAAGCAACGGCAGCTTGATAAGCAGTGTTCGGTTTCCAGCAGATAATGCCGTATTTTATCGCCAGTTCACCTGCAAAACCGACAAACATAAAATGCTCAAACGCTCGCATGTCCTGACCTTCTGCATTTGCAGGTAAGTACAAAGTTTTCAGTCGTTGAAATTCTTCCTCATACATTTTTTTGATGTTTGCTTGATATTTCAGAACTTCTTTGATGAAAGCGATCGATGCGACTCCATAATATTTCGACGCTTTTTTTCCTCGAAGATAATCTGAAAATTCAGCTCCATCTTGAAATCCCATGAGATTTTCGAAAATTCCATTGCTTTCTTTCGAAGGTTTCGCTGCAATGTTCAGCAATCGAATTTTCTGTCCCGCCTTTGATGTTTTGTTATCTTCAGCCATATGAGAATTCAAATCGACTTCGCCACTGGAAAGAAAAATCAATCTCCAAGATAGCGTTTCTCGAACATTACATTCTTTATCTAGACGCTTTTTCCCCTGTCCATTTGCGAGCATATAAGCGACTTCACCAGCTTTTGACGGAGAAATTTCTGAAAGCTCGTCTAAAATAAGCAGAGAATCGTTGCGCCTAAAAGCGATCGTTTCCATTGCATTATCAGTAGCTTTCCAAGTTACAACATATTTTGGATTCCCGAAAACTGAAGCTGCGATGTTCAAGCATGTGGTTTTTCCCGAAGAACTGTTTCCGACAAAATGAAAGCCAAAATTCGGCATATCGCATGGTTTTAGCAAAATGCTTGCGAAGGCTAAACTAATAGCAAAAATTAAGCGTGAATTTCCAACACACCAACGAGCAATCAAATCGTTCCATTGTTGCAAAGTTCCTGATGTGCTGTAAGACTCATCCTGAATCGCTGTGTCTAAAATGATTTCCTCTTTCGCT
>CAJOEB010000004.1 GCA_905233775.1 uncultured Alphaproteobacteria bacterium
CTTACAACTCTTTTTTTCGGTTTTTCTGTAATTAATTCAGCATCTTTACTACTCGGCATTTTTGTTTTTTTCGATAATTCAGGCGGTTTTTTCTTTTGATGCTTTTTTATTTTTTCTCCTCCGATAATTTTCCTTATTTCTTCTCCGGTTAGTGTCTCGTGTTCTAGTAATCCATGAGCAAGAAGTTCTAACGCATTAAGATTATTCTTCAAAATATTTTCAGCACGAGCATATGTTCGATCAACAATTGCTCGAATTTCCTCATCTATAATTTTTGCTGTTTCTGCTGAAATGTTTTCGCTTGAAATTGTTGAATGTCCTAAAAATACTTCACGAGGACTATCATCTGCATAGGATAGAAATCCAAGTTTCTCACTCATGCCCCATTCAACAACCATCATTTTTGCAATTCTGGTTGCCTGACTTATATCAGAGGATGCTCCTGTCGTGACTTTATCATGTCCGAAGATCATTTCTTCAGCAATCCTTCCTCCTGCGGCAACTGACAAATCCGCTTCCAATTTTACACGAGAAACGGACAGACGATCGTTTGTTGGCAAACGCATAACCATACCGAGTGCACTGCCTCTCGGAATAATAGTAGCTTTATGAATAGGATCTGAATCAGGAAGATTTATAGCGACAATCGCATGACCCGCTTCATGATACGCCGTTAATTTTTTCTCTTCTTCGGACATTACCATAGATCGGCGCTCAGATCCCATCATGACCTTGTCTTTCGCTTCTTCGAGATCGTCCATGCTTACTACTCGTTTATCACGACGTGCTGCAAGCAATGCAGCTTCATTGACCAGGTTTGCTAAATCTGCTCCGGAAAATCCCGGCGTGCCACGAGCCAATACAGATGGATCTACGTCTTCTGATAACGGTACTTTTGCTAAATGAACTCGTAATATTTTTTCGCGACCGTTTAAATCCGGAGAAGGAACGACAACTTGCCGATCAAATCTTCCCGGACGTAATAATGCAGGATCCAAAACATCAGGTCGGTTTGTTGCGGCAATAATTATGACGCCGTTGTTTTCTTCAAAACCGTCCATTTCGACCAAAAGTTGGTTTAGTGTTTGTTCGCGCTCGTCGTTTCCGCCTCCCAAACCAAAACCTCTATGACGTCCGACTGCATCAATTTCATCTATGAATATAATACACGGAGCGCTTTTCTTTCCTTGATCAAACATATCACGAACTCGACTGGCGCCAACACCGACAAACATTTCAACGAATTCGGAACCGGAAATACTGAAAAAAGGAACATCAGCTTCTCCGGCGATTGCACGCGCAAGAAGAGTTTTACCGGTTCCCGGAGGTCCGACGAGTAATACACCTCTGGGGATTTTCCCACCCAATCGACTAAACTTCGCCGGATCTTTTAGAAAATCCACGATTTCTTCAAGTTCTGCTTTTGCTTCATCTACACCTGCAACATCACTGAAAGTAACTTTTTGTGTTTTTTCATTGAGTAATTTAGCTTTTGATTTTCCGAAACCAAGCGCTTTATTTCCTCCTGCTTGCAACTGTCGCATAAAGAAAAACCAAATACCCATAAGAAGTAATAAAGGAAGTACACTACTGAAAAATATATGGAGTAGAGCAGAATGTTCTTCGTTAGGTCCGGCAATTATCTTTACATTTTTTGAGATTAATCGGTTTATTAAACCAGTGTCTCCCGGATTGTATGTAGAAAATAACTTTCCGTCAGAGGTTACACCATCAATTGACAGTCCTCTTATTGCGACATTTACGACTTTTCCATTTTCTACGTCACTAATAAAATCGGAGTAGGGAAGATTATTTATTCCATCTTTTATATTACTGAAAGAATTAACCAATAAATAAAAGAAACAAACTATTGCAATCCAAATAACGGCATTTTTTTGATTTTTGCTCACTATATACCTCTGTACCTCTAAAACTATTTCAAATGAAAATACTACTTCAAAAAATCTTAATTAAATTATAAGAATACATCAAACAAATTTACCTTAGGTATGAATTCACATTTTATAGAAACATTATTTTTTAGTCGAACTTTTTCTGTTTCAAATGTTCTATACTCATAAAATACTCTATTATCCCCGTATATAAAAACAGGTTCTGTATTATTATTCATGCATAAGCACGGTAAACTATATAATGCTTCATGCGGAATATCAGGGTTATTTTCAAAATTATCTCCAAATATTATTCCCAGTTTCTTACGTGATAATATCATATATTTCATTAATTCATCGTGAAATTCATAATCATTTACAGAAATTAGAAATCGATTATCAAAAATATAAGAACCATTGCTGTTTACCGTTATTGTTTCGTCTAAGTTCCTATTTTCGCGAAAGATTGCTATATATATTTTATTAGCTTTTATAAAACATCGTCCGATAGTATTTATTTTTTTCCCGAATATTTTTTGCAGAATATCGTTATCTATTTTTGAAGCGTATTTTTTCCCACCGATATTCCAAATTGTTCTTTTTAAAATTTCTATTTGTATATCGTTTTTTTCTGCTAGAAATTTTTTTGTATTGAACATTGTATATCCGAATTTAGTTTGTATCGGATTTAAATTTTCTTTTAAAAAATGCACACTTTGGTGTTCAATCTCTCTTCTTTGTTTTCCAAATAATTTTATTTTTGCGGTTTTCTGTAATAATTTTTCTTTATCTGTTAATTCTATATTTTTTCGATGAAATACGCGTTTAAAATTCACATCTTCATTCATAGGATCATTTTTCCATGAAACTTTTTCATTTATAAGGAAATCTTGCAAATGTTTTCTGGTGAAATTCATTATTGGTCGGATTAATTTTACGTCTTTTGATATGGATCTGATTTTGCTGATTCCCGCTAATCCAAATTCTGAGCTTTTAGCTTCTTTTCTCATTTCAAATGTTTCAAGTTGATCGTTCCAAGTATGTCCTGTAGCGACAACTTCAATTGATTTTTGTGAACAAAATTTGCTTATTAAATTATAACGAGCATCACGAGCAAGGTTTTCTATTTTTCCTGAGTTAATTTTTTCGTAATTTCTGATCCATTCGAGTGTTACGTGTTCGATATTATTTTTTTTGCAGAAGTTTTTTACGAATAAAGCTTCATCTGCCGATTCTTTACGTAATTTATGATCAATTGTTATGCAAATTAACGATATTCCTGTTCGTTCTGACCAATATTTCATCAAAATAAGCAAAGACATACTATCTGATCCACCTGAGACCGCAACCGCTATATTTCTCGGTATTTTTGATAGATGTTTAATAATAAAGTCAATTTCTTCATGAAATAAATTAATCGTCGTTTCTTTATTAAAAAAATCCCAAGCGATATCTGTCATTTTTTATTATCTGAACGAATTACTTTTTCATTTAGACGTTTCAATGCTATTTCTGCATCTTTTGCAAAAGTCGATTTCGGATAATCTGCTTTTAATTTTTCGTATGAAATTTTTGCTTTCTTTTTATTTTCTTCTTTACTGCTATTATCCGGCATGTTTTCAAAACATACTGCGAGCTTATACAAAGCTTCTGCTGCTTTTTCTCCGTTTTTTCCTCTTACTTCTTTATATTTTTTTACAAAGAATTTTGAAGCTTCCTCATATTCTCCTTTTTTTAATAAAATATCGCCGATATCACCTTCTTGAAGTAACTCGGCCAATTTTACTTTTAACTCTGCAACTTCCCTTTTTAATTCTTCAATTTCGCCCGTATTATTTCGAACAGTTTCTTCTAAGGTCGAAAAATCACTAGTAGCGTAAGTACTGTAGGAACAACAAGCACAACAAAAAGACAATAATAAAATTCTTATACTTATACTATTCATAAAAAGACTATTCATAAAAACCTCCGAGAGAAACAATTTTAATAACAGCATGCAAGCTTAAGTGTATTGTACATAAGGTAGGCAACAGTCATGGGACCAACACCGTTTGGTACAGGGGTAATTGCTCCAGCAATTTCACTTACTTCATCGAAATCTACATCGCCAACAATTTTCTTTGTTCCGTCAGGAGCGGTTATTCTGCTGACTCCGACATCAATAACAGTAGCGCCTGGTTTTACAAAATCTCTTCCGACAAACTTTGGCTGACCTGTTGCACTCACTAAAATATCAGCAGTTCTACAGACTTCCGGAAGATTTCGGGAATAAGAATGCAAAGCCGTAACGGTACAATTTGCATTTAGTAATAATAAGGTTGTAGGACGTCCGACAATGGATGATCTTCCGATAACAACTGCATGAAGTCCCGCAACTTTTTCATGAATAGAACGAATAAGATGCAAAACTCCGAGCGGTGTACAAGGGACAACTCCGGGTTCTCCTGAAAACAGACGCCCTTGATTGATTGAGGTAAGTCCATCAACGTCTTTATCCGGAGATATCAGGTTTACCAACTCGCGAAATCTAAGTCCTTCCATTAACGGCGATTGTAAAAGGATTGCATGAACATTATTATCTGCATTTAGTTTTTCAATCAATTCGGCGATATCTGCTTCTTTTGTTCCCGCAGTAAATTTGTATGTATCCGATTTTATTCCTACGGATTCGGCAAGTGTTTCTTTTTTTTCTACATATATTTCACTTGCGGGATCATTGCTTGCATTTATCAAAGCTATACGAGGGAAAACTCCGCGTACTTTTAGTTCATCTACTCGTTCTCTTACGGAATTACAAAATTCAGCTGCAATTTTTTTCCCGTTAATTATTTTTGCCATTTTTCCTCCTGTTTGATTTATGCAAACCTTAATAAAATTCGTGTTACAATATGCTCAATGAATGTGAGTAATATCAGTAAGACGACAGGGGAAAAATCAAGTCCTTCAATAGTTAAAGATAACTTAGCTCTGATCGGGTTAAGCATTGCATTTGAAATTTTTGATACAATTTCGACAACAGAATAGACAAATCTATTGTTGATATTCAATATTCCCAAAGCTGTAAGCCAACTTAATATTACATCAGTAACTATTACAATTACGGCAATGCCTATGAGAGATTTTACTAACAATAATAAAGGTACTATAATTATATCCATAACGAACTCCTTTCAGAAAAAACTATCACAATATTATAAAATATTACAGATCAATTTCACTTACGCTAATTCCACCGGTGTCTTTATCAACAGAAATTTTATTTATTCGCAATTGAGTTGATTCTAAAATTTGATCGCAGTGCTTTTTTAGCATAGTTCCGCGTTCATATAAATCAACAGATTCTTTTAGAGTTGATTTTCCATCTTCCAATATTTTTACGATGTTTTCTAATTCCTCTAATGCCTCTTCGAATTCCATTTTATCGATATTTTTTTTCTCTGTCATTCGTTTTAGCTCCGCTTATAATCTTATAATATTATAATAATACTGTAATATAGAATACAAAAACATTGAGCTTTTTAACATGGGGTATCAGGAAAAAATATCCGATTTATTAACCGAAGACGTTATTTTTATTCTCAATAAGATAGAGAACGCAGGATATGAAGCAAGAATTGTTGGCGGAGCGGTACGTAATCTGTTGATGGGAATTAATATTTCCGATGTTGATATAGCGACTACAGCGTTGCCGAACGAAATTAAGATGATTTTTGGTGAAAGTGGGATGAAAGTTGTTCCAAGCGGTATTAATTATGGTACGGTTACTATTATTTATCATGACATTCCATATGAAATAACAACTTTACGTAGAGATATAAAAAATTTAGGACGAAAGGCTATAGTTGAATTTACAAAATCGTTTGAAGTCGATTCCGAACGTCGAGATTTTACCATGAACGCCATATATATGGATAAAAACGGACGTATGTATGATTTTCATGGAGGGATTGACGATATTTATATGAAGAAAGTGAGATTTATTGGTAATCCTTCGACGAGAATATCTGAAGATTTTCTTAGGATTTTAAGATATTTCAGGTTTGTATCTTATTATGGGAATTTTGAATGTGATGCGGAATATTTAAGTATAATATATAGTGTAAAGGAAAAAATTCATCTATTATCTTATGAACGGATTCAAAACGAATTATTAAAAATATTTGAACTTAGTGATGCATATAGGATAATTCCGGCAATGCGTCCTGTGTTAGATGAATTATTTGCGTTAAATCAAAATCCGCTAGAGATTGCGGTGGAATTAGGAATTGATCTTTCTTCGATAGAAAAGTTTTGTTTACTTTTGAAATTTTCAAGTTTATTTCCAAGTTTAAATGCAAAAGAATTAAATAATCGATATAAATTTCCAAAGCGAATGAAACGATTATTAGCGCTGCATTTTGATATTAACACAAGAAGATATGAGAATACTGCAAAGATTTATTTAAAGAAAATCAGAGAAGAAGATAGATTATTTTTTGTAAATTGGCTTGCAGTAAAGTTATGTATTGAGAATAAAGTTTCAAAAAAACAAATATTAAAGATTCGCGAAAAACTTTTTAATTTCTGTAATTCCGAATATGTTGATTTTTATTTTCGGGCATCTGATTTAGTTAATTACAATTTATCGAAAGAAAAAATAAAAGAGGTTATGAAATATACAAAAAGTATTTGGATATCTTCTGAAAAAGATTTATCTGTTAAAAATTGCAAAAAAATTGCAGAAAATTTTATAGAAGCAGATAAATAGTATTTGATTTTTAAACTATTTTTTCGAGTATTCTTTAATTTTTATATCTTTTTTATTTTTTTTTGCCTTTTTTGTTGAAATATTTGTTGTTTTTGTATAACATACAGCCCGTTTCAAATTTTAAGAGGTAATTATTATGGCGGAAGCAAAGAAATCTGAAGAGCAAGAATTCACTGGATGGAGGTCTGTATTTTGGCCAATTCATTCATTTGAATTGAAGAAATTTCTTCCTATGGCTCTCATGATGATGTGTATATTATTTACATACAGTATGTTGCGAGGAATGAAAGATTCCTTAGTTGTTACTACGATGGGAGAGGATACAATTCCGACTCTGAAATTGTGGTTTGTCTTGCCTTCAGCAGTATTGTTTATGCTCGTGTACTCCAAGCTTTCCAGCGTATTTTCAAAAGACCAAGTCTTTTACATGGTTACGTCATTTTTCTTGGTGTATTTTATAGCATTTGCTACTGTTTTATATCCGTGTCATTCATATTTGCAAGCGGATTTTTCAGGCATTGAGAATGAAGCTTTAAGAAGAGTTATGCGTCCTGTCGGAAATTGGGTATTTTCTTCTTTTTATGTTATGGCGGAGCTTTGGGGCAGTGCCATGGTAAGCTTGATGTTCTGGAGATTTGCAAATGATGTAACTTCTTTGAAAGAATCAAAACGTTTTTATGCAATGTTCGGATTTGTAGCAAACGGTGCTCTTATTATTTCCGGTCTTTTCTTGAAGAATATTAACGGAGGGAATTCCAGTGGAGATGAGTGGGCTGCCTTGCCTTACCTTATCGCATCTGTTTCTGTTGCTTGCGTAATTATTATCAGTTTGTACTACTGGCTTAATAACAGTGTTTTAAAAGATCCCCGTTTCTTTAATCCTGATGAGATCAAGAAGCCAAAGAAGAAAGTTAAATTATCTCTTGGAGAAAGTTTGAATTACATTCTTCACTCAAAATATCTTGGTTTTATCGTTTTACTGGTCGTGTGTTACGGTATTAGCATAAACTTAGTCGAGGTTATGTGGAAAGGTCAGGCGAAGCTCATGTATCCGACAAAAGATGCATTTAACTCATTTATGGGCGGATTGCAAATTTGGACTGGTTTTGCAACGATATTCTTCATGCTTGTTGGTGCAAATGTATTGCGTAGATGTAGTTGGTTTACGGGAGCAATTGCTACTCCGGCTATAATTTTTATTACCGGATTGATTTTTTTCGGATTTATCATTTTCAAAGAGACTTTGACTCCTTATTTTTCTTCCAGTGAAGGTCTGACGGTATTGGGTGTTATTGTAGGTGTTGGATTAATTCAAAATGTTTTGAGTAAAGGTGTTAAATATTCTATGTTTGACCCGACTAAAGAAATGAGTTATATTCCTCTCGATGACGAGTTGAAATCGAAGGGGAAGGCTGCAGTTGATGTTATTGGTGGTCGTGCCGGTAAATCAGGTGGAGCTTTGATCCAATTTCTTCTGCTTAACGTGATTTTTGTAGGATCATCGTTGGTAGAACTCGCTCCGGTTATTGCCGGAATATTTGTTGTTATTTTGTTGGTGTGGTTCTATGCTGTTTCGGGACTTAATAAAGAGTTCTTGAAGATTACATCAGAGCAACAACAGAACAGTAATAATAATAAGTAGCATTGTTATTATACTCCTTTTAATTAATCTATGGATCCCGGTACTTGTTATCGGGATCTTTTTTATAATCTTTTTGTATAAAAAAAATCATCGGTTGAGTTAATTTGGTTCAAAAAGGTTTGTTATTTATATAGATAGAAGGGAAATAAGAGAAATATAGAAGGGAAATAGAAAGGAAAATGTATGGATATAGAACATCAATATTTGATTTTTATATTTCCGATTATATAAATTATATAAGAAGAACATAATAAGACCCCTGTTAGTTTAAAATTCAACAAGAAAATCTTATGTATCTTTAATCTATTAATTCACGGTGTTTCCTTTTGACGTTTTATATCTGCTTTTGCTTGTTTAATCAATCTATTTTTTAAGAAAAACAGTTCTTTTATTTATGATTTATGAATAAAATATACATAAAGATTAGCAATTAGAGCTTTCGCAAAATTAGAGTTCTCACAAAAGCAGAAAATGGCATTTTTAAGTTTTTGATTTCTGGGAGCTAAAAAAAGGGCAAGACGACTTTCGCAAGAGGGTCTATTGTAAATTTATATATTGTTTTTTACAAAACAAGTATCACAAAATATTATCGACAGTCTTAATACTGGTATTAATACAGTTTTAATTTAGTTTTTAGTTATATCGATAGAAGTTTTTTGCAGGATAGCCTAAGGAATTTTTTTCAGAGAGATATATATAAGAGAGATATAATATATATTTTTTTAGAAATAACAGAAGCAGATGTTTAGAATAGAAGAAAGATTAAAGAGTTTATTTTTAAGAGACCTATATAATTAATAGGCATATATAATATAAGTAGTATTAAGTAGTATACTGGAAGTAGTAAAAAAGAACTTGTGTAGATTTATTATATAAACACTCTACTTTATAATGTGCTGCTATAGTTGTTATTTTCTTATTATAAATATATGTATTTTAGAACATAAGAACAATAACAAATATTGAAATCTGTTTTTATAGGATAATAAGATTAGTATTAGATTAATAATTAAAAGTGATATTGATAGATGTCTTGCAAAAGTAGTTTTTGGCTATTTATAGTTCCTGATAAACAGATTTTCAAAAATATCGTTTTCAACTTTTGCAAAGGATCTAATAAACGTATATTAAAAGAAAAACATAAAAAATATTCGAACAACTAGAGCTTACTACAAGTAATAATATGGATAATAATATAAAAAACAATTTTGTTCAAAAAAATAGATAAAGTTAATAAGAAAAGAAAATAGAATAGTAAAAAAATATAATAACTATAAGTAGCTATAAATTAAGTAGCTATAAATAAAATAAATATAACAATGTTTTTTAGTAACTTCTTCCCATCCTTTTTATTTCTGAGTCGTTTAATTTTTGTTCAACCATCTTTTTCATTGCGACATATCCTTTAACTTTTCCTGTGTTAATACCTCCTTGTTGGAAGACTATATCATCAATTGGATAGTCAGAAGTGTTTGTTAGATTGAGCAGTTTCCTGGCTCCTCTCTGATTTATTATATAACCATGCATTCCGTAAACTAAATTAGTAGGTTGGATTTTTGCGACAAATGGATGGTTTTCGACATTGTCTATATCTCTGAAAATATCTCCCACGCAAACAAAGTATCCATATTTGTTATTTCTGCGCCCTACACCAAGAAAAGCAATATCCCAATCATTTGGAAGATCTGCAATGTATTCCCGTAAATTTGATTTAAAGTTTTTATCAAGAATGACGTCATCTTCAAAGATAATTACACTATCGTAGTTGTTTTTGATCATTTCTTTCCAAATCTCACGATGACTACATGCAACACCGACTTCTCCTAAAGAAAATCGCACTTTATTAACAATGACTTGCATTAATGGGCATCCACCTAATACGACATTATATTTTACTGGTTTGTTTTCCCAAGAATAATTATGAAAGTTTTTCTTTTCTTCGGCATTTAGGAATTTACCTGTTTCTGTATTTTGAAAATCTAAGTTATATCCATCTATAGCTTTAAATCTTTCGCATTTGATATTTTGCTCATCAAGTTGATTTTTTACAAAAGAAAATCGTTCGGGTGTTCGATCTAAACTGATTACATATATTTTTGAAGCATACGGTTTTGAATTGTTGTTACAGCTTTCGATATTATTGTTATTATTATCGTTATTATTATATTGTGATGATGAACAAGCACATAATAATAAACAGATTAATAATAAAAATGTTTTTTTCATTTTTTTATCGTCCTAATTTGGTAATTTCTGAATTAAAGTGATTTCCGGATACTAATTTAATTTTTGAAACATATAAATTTAAATTTTCTGCATGATCTATTATCGCGGCATCGACAGGGACATATGCAATTTCGGTTAATTTTAATAATTTTTCAGCAGATTTTGAGTTTACGCAATATGCATGTAATCCCCAAATTCTTCTTGTGCTTTTCAAGCTTGCATAATACGGTGATGAAGTATTTGAAAAATTGCTCAACCAAAATCCAGCAGATACAAAATAAGTTTTTTCAGCATATGGTTTGCACATACCTATATCAAGAAAGAAAATATCGAAGTCATCAGGAATGTTTTTCATGACTTCTAATAAGTTTTCTTTAAAATTATGGAAAAATTCAACATCATCTTCAAAAATTATCGCATTTTTGTAACCATGTTTAACAATATCTTGCCATACAGCTCTGTGACTTAAAAAGCATCCGCATTCACCGGGAGTTAAGTCTTGTTCTTTGTATGAATATACGAATTCCGCATTTTTATATTTTTCTGATGGATCAGCAATAATATAACTATGTCCTTTTTCCTTGTTAGAGATGGTTTTTCCTGTAGCTAAATCAGTTACTTTACATAATTTTCCATCTACAGCGTGAAAATGTGTGCATTGAAAACCGAATTTATCTAACTGATTTTTTACGAATTTTAGTCTATGTGGTGTTCTGTCTAGGGAAATAATGTATATTTTTTCGGGGGTTTTTTCATGACAAGCCGATATATTCTGAATAGAGAAAAAACTAAATAGTAGTACAAAAAAAATCTTCATTCATTACTCAATATTTACAACATTTAATTTATAATATTTATTGCATCTATATATTTATACATTATATTTATGCATTTTTATGTATTTACGCACTTATACACAGATTAATATATTCTTTCAATATTGTATTTTCGTTATTCAAATAAAGAGAGTTCATGTTAAAAAAGACTTGTGTGTTTGATCTTTATAGTGATATTATCGCCTAGATTTATCGTGCCGTCGTGGCTCAGTGGTAGAGCACATCCTTGGTAAGGATGGGGTCGTGAGTCCGATTCTCACCGACGGCACCATGCGAATTTTCTTTATTCTTATCTTGGTTGTTATTTTGTTGTTACTCGAGGCGATGAAAAAATGATTTCCGGTTTTGATTATATAAAGTCTAATGGATTAAAGAAGGTATTTGCGCTTATCGTAGATGGTGTGCCGACTGATTTAAGCGCAATATTTTCTGAGACAGCAAAGGTTGAAGCGATAACAAAAGAGCATCCGTTGGCATTGGAGATTATGCGACATACAACAGCTCATATTATGGCACAAGCGATAAAGGAGCTGTATCCGAGTGCGAAAATTGCTATAGGTCCTGTAATTGAGAATGGTTTTTACTATGATATTTCCTGTGAACATCATTTTACTCCGGAAGATTTTCCCGGAATTGAGAAAAGAATGCGAGAAATTATAAAGGCTGATTATAAAATTACACGAGAGATTGTTTCAAAAGAGGACGCAATTAAATTTTTTTCATCTAAGAATGAACCTTTTAAGGTTGAGCTTATACAGGATTTGGATGTTGGTGAAGTTAGTTTTTATCATCACGAAGATAAATTTACGGATTTATGCCGTGGTCCGCATTTACCAAAAACCGGTATGGCTTCTGTTCATTTCGATATCATGAAAGTTGCAGGAGCATATTGGCGCGGAGATTCGAATCGGGAGATGTTGCAACGTTTGTACGCGACGTCTTGGTTTACAAAAGAAGAGTTGGAAAATTATATCAATTTACTAGAGGAAGCAGAGAAACGCGATCACAGAAAGATCGGTAAGGAGATGGGGTTGTTTCATCTTCAGGAAGAAGCTGCCGGTTCGATTTTCTGGCATCCGCGCGGATGGACTTTATATAGGACTCTTCGCAATTATGTACGAAAGCGTATAAATGAAGATGGTTATGTTGAAGTTTGCACACCTCAAATGGTCGATAGAGTTTTATGGGAACAATCAGGACATTGGGAAAAATTCCGCCAAAATATGTTTATATCAGAGTCGGAAGGAAAAATGCATGCAATAAAGCCAATGAATTGTCCATGTCATATACAAATTTTTAAGCAAGGAACGAAAAGCTATCGTGATTTACCTCTGCGTATGGCGGAATTCGGCTGTTGTCATCGTAATGAGCCATCGGGATCGCTGTATGGTACCATGCGTGTTCGTTCTTTTGTTCAGGATGATGCCCATATATTCTGTACACCTGAGCAAATAAACTCCGAAACAAAAAGATTTTGCAAATTGCTGTCTCGAATTTATAAAGAATTGGGATTTGAATCATTTTCAGTTAAGTTTTCAGATCGTCCGGAAAAAAGAGTTGGTTCAGAAGCAATTTGGGATTTAGCAGAAGATTTATTGCAAAAGGCAGTTCGTGAAGTTGGCCTCGAATATACCATAAACAAAGGGGAGGGGGCTTTTTATGGTCCTAAACTGGAGTTTGTGTTGAAAGATAAACTAAATCGAGATTGGCAGTGTGGTACTTTCCAAGTCGATTTCAATCTTCCTGAACGTTTAGGTGCTTGGTATACAGGAGAAGACGGTGAAAAACATCATCCGATAATGCTTCACAGAGCAGTACTTGGATCTCTTGAGCGATTTATCGGTATTTTGCTTGAACATTATGCGGGAAAACTTCCTATGTGGCTTGCTCCGGTACAGATTGTTGTTGCAACAATTACCAATGATTACGATGCATATGCGCAAAAGTTTTTTGATGCTTTAGTTACAGCTGGTATCAGAGCAGAATTAGATTTGCGGGCTGAAAAAATTTCTTACAAAATCAGAAACCATTCGTTAGCGAAAATTCAACTAATGGCGATTATCGGTGAGAATGAATCAACTAATGACACAATTACTTTGAGAAAAATGGATGGTTCGCAGCAATCTTTATCATTTTCTGCAGCTGTGGATTTTTTGAAAGAAATATGTAAAGAACCATAAAAATAATCATAGTAATATTGAATACTGTAGTAATAAAGTAGGAATAAAAATAACTGTCTTAAATATATATATCTTAAATATATTGGTATATTATTACGATAGTAATAGTTGTTGCGACTATTATATGGAGTTAACATTTTTTGAATGTTTTTGCTCTTTAATGTTGTTTCGATAGTTGTTGTTATAAAGGTTGTGTCGTAGTTATGTCTGTATTATCTGATGATAGTAGTAAGATCGATTTTTTTGATCTTTTTCCTTTTGCTGTTTTAAATCCGCAAATTGCGATGCTTTCGTATTTAAAAGTCGGCGAAAAAATGGCGCAGCAGCCAAAGAAAATGGAAGCAGCTCAGCAAGATTTATTAGATCGGCTTATTGAATTGCAAAAGAATTTTGTGAAAGATGTGTGCAAAGATAAAAATGACGATGATGACTGTATAAATCTTGAGTACAACGAAAAAAATAAAAAATTTGAAGATAATCCATTTGAAAACCATCCTGTAATGAAATTCACAAAGCAGTTTCATGATACTGTAGCGGATTGGTTGCTTACTACTCTTGATGATGTAGATAATGTTGATGATAGGACGATGCACAGTGCACGTTTTTTCTTAAAACAATATATCGATATGATGTCTCCGAAGAATTTTCCGTTTCTTAATCCGGATTTCCTGCAAAAAACTATGGATACTTACGGCGAAAATATTCGTGCTGGTATGGAAATGCTTGCAAACGATATAAAAAACGGAGCAATTACAACGAATGATCGTTCAAAATTCAAAATTGGCGAAAATATTGCGATTACTCCCGGTAAAGTGATATATCAAAATGACTTGATAGAGTTGATACAGTATACTCCGACGACAGAAAAAGTATATGCTAAGCCGTTTTTATTTGTTCCTCCGTGGATTAACAAGTTTTATATTTTGGATCTTACTCCGGAAATGTCGTTTGTAAAATGGTTGGTGGACAAAGGTTTTACGGTATTCATGATATCATGGGTTAATCCTGATAAGCGACACAGAAACAAAGGATTTGGCAACTATATTACCGAAGGACTGATTGATTCCATAGATAAAATACACGAGATTACCAAATCGAAATCTTTGCATGCTTTAGGTTATTGCGTTGGTGGTACGTTGATATCTGCTTTGCTGGCGTATCTCGCAAATCCTGCGTGCGTGCGTCGTCCTAAGGCACAAATAGAATCTGCGACACTGCTTACTACTCTGCTTGATTTTGATCAGGCGGGCGATATGGCCATATTTATGGCAGAAAATTACCTTGATGCCATTAATGCGCAGTTAAAAGATCGTGGTTATTTGGACGGGCAGATAATGTTCAACACGTTTAGCGCTCTGAAGGCAAATGATATGATTTGGCGGTACTTTGTCGATAGCTATATGCTGGGAAAGAAACCGATAGCACATGAGATTTTGTTTTGGAATTCAGATCCTACTAATCTTACAGAAGCAATGCAGAAGTTTCTATCAAAAGATTTGTATAGAGATAATTTGTTGAAGACAGGAACGTTAAAAATTCTAGATGTTCCGCTTAATTTGAAGTTGATTAACACGCCAATTTATATGATTTCTATGGAAAAAGATCATTTGGTACCTTGGAAGGCGACATTTGACGGCATGAAACTATTTAACAGCAATATTCGCTTTGTACTTGGCGGATCAGGACATGTCGCAGGCTCTATTAATCCACCTCAACGAAATAAATACTGCTACTGGGTAAACGAAGGAACAGTCGAGACGGCTGCAGAGTGGTTTGAAACAGCAACAAAAATCGCAGGATCCTGGTGGAATGATTGGTTGAAGTGGATTACTCCAATGATGGGAGAGATGGTTGCGCCAAGGCAAATCGCAAATTTTTTACGAGATGCTCCGGGGATATACGTGAATAACAGAATTGGGGAATAGAGATAAAGGAGAATAGGGATAAAAGCAAAAATAATAGATTTTTGCAAAAAGTTACAAGATTATCAGTTTGAACAGCCTTATTTTTGATACACTCCTATAAGAAAAGGCAGCAAATGAGTTTTCGGAGGAGTAGGAATCTTGCGAAAGTCGAAAATAGCATTTTTATCAGAGATAATAAATATTACCAAATTACTTTCGCAAGAGGTCTAGTTTATTCTTGGTGCGCTATATTACAAACAGCATAGTTGGTTTAATTTTCCGTTGTTTGTAACATCATTCACCTGATCAAAATTAAATGATAGAGTTCTACAAAAGTCGAAAATTTCATTTTTAAAGGTCTGATTATCAGGTCTACAAATATCAAAAAATCATTTTCGTAAGACATCTGGTTATTTATTTCTGCAAAGTAAAACAGATTTCAAAAATTCTTTTATATAATATTCGTAAAAAAATGTTTGTAAAAAAAAGAAGTGAGGCGAAGTATTAACAACTCCGCCTATTTTATATCTTTTGCTAGCTTGGTTTTTTCTCTGTCATCGATAATGATGAAGCATTGAATGATGAACTAGAAGAACTCGATGAGGAAGAATCAGTAGATTGATGACTCTGTCTCAGCTGGTGTGGTAGTGTATATGGAGCAGGTGCTGGCTGATGTCCCATTGTTTTGAATACACCAAGGATATGTCTTATATTATCATCATTTGCATGTGGTATGCCTTCATATGCAATAAGTCCAAGATGCCCATCTATTTCTTTTAATTCTTCATGAGATCTACTAATGCTACTCATTAAAAGAAGAACTAAATCTAATACTTCACTTGCTTTTCCTCCGATTTGATGTTCTAATTCAGCAACAACAGGATCTTCGGTTGTCATTGAAGTCGATGATGATTGATAAGAATATGCACTCGCTCTTTCTCCTTCTTCCTCCTCTTCTTTCTTTTCTCCTTCTAGAGTACTTGATTTCATTATGAGCTGCTGTTTTTTGGCCGTTTCTTTTGCTGCTTCATGACGAAGTAATAGATTGAACACGTCATTTTTTTCTGCATTTGCAATGGTTCCTTCCAGTTGTGGGATAACACCATCTCTTAGTTTCAAATATTCTTCTTTCGTCATTTCCGACATTGCATGACGTTCTGCGTAGAAAGCTGTTAGGTCTTGATCGTGATGATCTAATGTTACCCATCGTTGGGAATTATTCGGTACATCATAGCCTTTACCAGAAGGACATCCAGGATTACTGGAATAGGCTATACCACCCCCCATTACTACCATAGATACAACAAGATATTTGCTAATTTTTCTAATCATATTAAAAATCCTCCAAAGTTATAAAAAAGCTCTTTTTCTCGAGCAACAAATATATACATAAATACATTACAAATTTTTTTTTATTAATTTATATTTTTTTATTTATTCTTCTTCCTCTGTTACCTCCTTGCTTTTTTCTATCATAAGTTCTGCACCGGCTCCGAATAAATTTTGATCAGCAGCATTTTTTAAAGATGGAAGTATACTACTTAACTCTCCGAAAATTGCTTTTAATCCTTCCAGTAAATGACCTCTATCAGCTATTGCAGATTGAATAATTTTACGATCAAAA
>CAJOEB010000005.1 GCA_905233775.1 uncultured Alphaproteobacteria bacterium
AAAGTTTATCTGATGATAAACACATGTAATAAGTAACCGTTCATCACCGTCTTTTTCGCATATCAAATCAGGATGCATTTCTTTTACTTGGTTTAGTGAACAATTATAGGTAATAAGATTACTGTTGAACATTCCGTTTTCAAAAAATGATCCTCCATTACCGGTATCAAAACCACAGTAATAATGTTTATAACTATCCTGATTTTGTCTTTTTACATAATAAAAATTTGCTCTATACAATATTCCTAATGGATGAGGATGAAACATAGAATTATCATAAAACAAATTCAAACAACTGGCATATACTGCTCTGCTTAGGTCTTGTCTTGTTAGTTGCTTATCCGTTCTTGTGTTACTTAGCTGTTGAAGCATACTCGCAAGCAAATACGCTGATGCCTTTAGTTTGTTCTGTAACTCATAATAACGATAATGATCGCAAGCAAACAGAAGCAAAATTACCAAAATCGGTATCGAAAACGCAAATTCGATGAGGATACCACCTAAATGGCCACAATATAATATAGAATTATCACATAAAGACAGTCTTCGAAAATAGCTGAGAAAATATTTGAATATCCGCTTACAATATCTTGATAGCCTCTTATATAGTAGTCCTACTACCCCCCCCCGTAGGCACTCTTATTCCTGTTAGAGAATGGTTTGAATGATGTTATTAACATAGTAAGTAATTGTCTCCTTATTAATTCTATAGTTCCAAAAATAATTCTAATAGTAATGATATTTATTGTAATTAGGTTTTAACAAAAATTAGTTAAAAATTGGATAATACAATTCGGAAGTATTATTTATAATAATTTAAATATCTTGTATTTTAAAAACAGCAATTTTTAACATTTCTTTACCTTTTCTTTATAATTTTTTTATAATATAGAAAAAGAATAAAAAGGAGATTATTTATGAAAAAGTATTTGACAGGGGGGGGGTAATCACTGTTTTTTCCAGAAAAATTTCAACAATAAGATTTTAAAATGTAAAAAACTCGTTATAAATCTCATCAATTCATATTTCAAAAACCAATCTTATACAAATACTATCTATGATAACTTCATTCGAAAACAAAATATTGGAAGTATCCTCATTGAATTTGCTTTTAGTATTCCGATAATTATAATACTTCTGCTATTTGCTCATGATCATTATCGCGTTTGCGAATTGAGGGATAAAATAAAAACATCAACTTATCTTGCTGCCAGTATAATTCAACAAATTAGTAATACAAAATCAGATAAACAAATAAAACGAACTGATTTAAGAAAAATTTTATACGCCAGCTGTCTGAATTTTTTTCATACAAATAGCGTATTCAATCCATGGCCATTAGGATTATATGCACTAATAAACTATTATTATGTAAAAAGGATTGATAGTGATAACTATCAGCTTCAAACTTCATATAATTCAACAAGTGGAGGTACTTCTCCAACAACTGTATCAGGAAGTTGTTATTCTGTATCGGCTAATAACACACATTCCGAAATTTCCGCAATACATCCCGATCTTGTTTGTAGTAAAGATGGTGAAGAACGCCTATTGATTAGATACACATATGTAGCGGCAAAAAACACAACACAATCAAAATTAGGATTTTTTATTTTGAATATCGGTTCAAAAGATGCATGGAAATATCTATTTTCATATGATTTAGTTATTACACCAAAACCCGGACTTTTTCCTGCAAAAAACAACTAAATAAATCCAATAAAAATAATAAATCCAAAAATAATAAAACTATTATGGTTACTATGAAAGTTGAAAATAGATTTTTAAGAATATGATTATCAAAGATAATAAATAATAAATGGTACAAAAATCATTTTTGCAAGAAATCTGTTGATCTGTTGATTAATAGGGCTGAGAAAGTCATTTTTAACCTTTTTTAACTTCAGACAATCAAAAACTTCAAAATGCAGAATTTCCAACTTTCACAAAAACTATAAGTGTTTTAACTACAAGGCTTTCACGATTGCTTCTGTTGTTTTTTTCGCATCGCCTAATAACATCATTGTATTTTGAGCGTAAAAAAGTTCATTATCCACGCCTGCATACCCTGTACCCATAGATCTTTTCAGAAACAAAACAGTTTTTGCTTTATCCACTTCAAAAATCGGCATTCCGTATATTGAGCTCGACGGATCGTTTTTTGCTGCAGGATTGGTAACGTCGTTTGCTCCGATTACATAAGCTACATCACATGTCGCGAAATCTCTGTTGATCTCATCTAATTCAAAAACATCTTCATAAGGAACATTTGCCTCAGCAAGAAGAACATTCATATGTCCCGGCATACGTCCTGCTACGGGATGAATTGCGTATCTGACGATTGTACCGTTTCTCTTCAAAAGATCGCCCATTTCTTTCAGCGCATGTTGTGCTTGCGACGTTGCCATACCATATCCTGGAACAACAATAACCGATTTCGCGTTTTTCAATATAAAGGCTGCGTCTTCAGCCGATCCCTTTTGATATGGTCTTACCGTCGCGGCTCCTTTTTCCGCACTAAAATCGTCCTGTCCTGATGGAAATATTACATTAAATAAGGATCTGTTCATCCCCTTGCACATTATATAACTCAAAATAGCACCACTGGATCCTACAAGTGCACCTGTTATTATCAATAAATCATTATGCAGAGTAAAACCAATGCCTGACGCAGCCCATCCTGAATAAGAATTGAGCATAGATACAACAACCGGCATATCTGCCCCGCCAATCGGTGCAATAAGAGTAGCTCCAAGGACAAAAGAAAGGAAAGTCAATAACCAAAACGCACATTGGCTATCCGTTAGTACAAAATAAATCAACAAACATAATATTGATGATCCTAAAAATGCGTTTAATTCTTTTGGAACATTAGTACCTTTGTAAATTTCATGTAATTTCGCAAATGCAATTAAAGATCCGCTGAAAGTAATAGCTCCGATCGCAACACCAAGTCCCATTTCTATTAAACTTGACTTATATATACGTCCGAATTCTCCGACTATTTTAAAAACTTCAGGCGCATAATAAGCTGAAAAGGCAACCAGTACCGCAGCCAAGCCAACTAAACTGTGAAAACCGGCAACCATCTGAGGCAGTGCCGTCATGGAAAGCGATCTTGCAATACATACACCGATACTTCCGCCAATACAAACGGCTAACAAAGTCAAAACTACATTAGATAAATCCGTAGATAAATACGCAGCTAAACATGCGAAAATCATTCCGGCAATGCCTATAAAGTTACCGGAACTTGCACTCTCAGGAGAAGAAAGTCCCTTTAAAGCAAGGATGAAACAAACTGCCGCAACTAAGTAAAGCAAATCAATAATCATTTACCGTTGTCCTTCATTATTCCTTTATTTCTTTCATTCATTCTATGAGTAATAGTAAATCCTCCGAAAATATTTACGGAAGCTAAAACGATTGCAAGAAAACCAAAAATTCTTGAGTAACAATATAAATGTTGAGTAGCCGCAAAAATCGCTCCAACGATAATTACACTGGAAATCGCGTTTGTTACTGACATAAGAGGAGCATGGAGCGCAGGTGTAACTTTCCAAACAACATAATATCCAACAAAACACGCCAACACAAATACAGTAAGCGCATGCATTCCGGAAGATGCACACACGGATGCAATTGGTGCAACAGACGCAGTTGCCGCTGTCCCTGAATCCACCTGCATAATAAGAGCTATGCTATTTGCTATTTGCTGAAGTGATTCATCCATATTCTCAGACCTTTCTTTCGTTAATCATTATTATGACCATCTTCCAAAAATCTCGCGCAGTATAACAGAAAAAAACGATACTGCATATAATCGCATTCAATACTTAATTTTTTATAAAATCATAATAGATAGTTGAAAAAAAATGTCAGATAAAAATTTTCGAGTTCTTTTGTAGTTAGCTAAACTTAGATGTATAATATACGTATATAGTTTACATAAATATTTTACATTATTTTTATTATTATAATTATATTATTTATTTTAGGAGATGATCATGGATAGGTTGTCATTTTTCAGCAGTCCGCTTTTTCTTGGTTTTGATCACTTTGAACGACTTGTAGATACATTATCAAAAGTAGATGACTCTTATCCGCCATATAATATAGAGCAAATAAAAGATGATGGTTTCAGAATAACTTTAGCACTTGCCGGTTTTAATCGAGAAAATATTTCGATAACTATGGATAATAATCAGCTCATAATCAAGGGGAAACAAGAAGCTGATCCAAATACCGTATATTTGCACAGAGGAATTGCTTCAAGACAGTTTATAAAAAGTTTTGTTCTTTCAGATAGCATAGAAGTGCAAAATGCCGAATTTGAAAATGGTTTGCTTCATATAAATTTGAAAAAGATAAGAAACGAAAGCAATATTAAACGGATAGAAATCTCAGAACCAATTCATACTGCTGCTATTACTATGGATAAAAAATAACAAAAATTTATACCGTATAAAATCCATACTGCATAACTTAAATATTGGGATAACTGATTATGAGAAAAATTTTACCGTTCAAAATCCCAATGTTATGGATTTTTACAATTATATTCTTTATGTATCAACTTGGAATGCGAGTTTCCATCCCTAATGTTCTTAATGAAGATTTGCAAGTAAATTTTTCAATTGGTTCTAAGGAATTTGGTATACTGATAGGATTAGCATATACGACATATATGTTAATGCAAATTCCCGTTGGAATATTTATTGATAAAATATCTCCGAAAAAAATAATATTTCTGTCATTTTTCTTTACATCCGTATCGTTAATAGCGTTTGTTCATACTCATAGTTTTTGGATTGCTGCCGCAAGTCAGATCATTCTCGGAATTTCCACAGCATCAGGTTTCGCGATGATCTTTAAAATAGCTTCCATCTGCTTTTCAAGAGAAAAAATAGCGCTTGCCACAAGTTTCGCAATATCTCTGTCTTCCATTGGAGTTGTTGGATTTGGAACAATAATAGCTCATTTAATCGAAATATTTTATTGGAAGAATGTGGTAACGTTATTCGGATCACTCGGAGTATTTTTTAGCTTTATTCTATTACTTTTTGTTCCGGATATATCAGATATAAACACAAATTCAGATATAAACATAAATACCGCAAAAAAATCAGATAACAAAATCAATAAAAAAAGAATTGATACATTAAACACAGCGAAAATTATTTTCGGAGATAAAAAATTTCGTCTGATTGGTTTCTTTTCCATGATGATCTACGGAACAGGATCGGCTTTTTCAGAAACTTGGGGCGTTTCATTTATCAAACATATATACAATATAGATATAGTAACAGCTACATCAATAGTAACTATGTATTTTGTCGGAATAGTGATCGGAGGACCAATTCTTGCCTATATATCCGGTCTAATAAAAAATTATACAACAATGATGATCGTAGGAAGTGTAATGCTGGCATCCTCAATGTCAGTAATAGCATTCGGAAACATGAATGTTCAAATTCTGCCTTTCGTTGTACTTTGTCTTGGAATGGCTGCTTCTGCTAACAATTTTTCATTTTTAGAAGCGATGAGTTTACTTCCGAAGGAAGTTGGCGGTTCTGTAACAGGTACTTTAAACACAATGACTATGCTAGGAAGTATCCTTATGATTCCGACAGTCGGACTGGTAATAGACTTTGCTCGTGGAAATAATGCCGATTACCACACTATAGATTATCATTACGGACTGATCGTTTTGGTTGTATCCTCTCTTATTTCGATAGTTGCGGCATTTTGCGTCAAAAAAAGTTTAGGATAATCTAACAACAAGTTCGCTAGTGTTCTTCCATTTTAGATCGTTTTGTGTTAACTTCCTGCCTGTATTTATTTTTAGGGAAAATGATCATGAGTGAAAATGTTGCTGATAAAGTAAAAGCGATTATTGCGGATAAGCTTGGCGTCGAGTTAGAAAAAGTAACCGATGATGCACGCTTCGTTGATGACTTCGGAGCAGATAGCTTAGACACAGTAGACCTCGTTATGGCTCTTGAAGAAGCATTTAATATTGAAATATCAAACAAAGAAGGACAAGAGATCCAATCTGTAAAAGATGCAATAACCTTTATCCAAAATAAATGCGGAAAATAAGGATTATTTGATGAAGAGGGTAGTTATAACCGGTCTGGGAATGGTATCTCCGCTGGCTGTTGGAGTCAGTGAAGGTTGGCGGCGTTTGCTTAACTGCGAATCGGGTATAAAAAAGGTAAAATCTTTTGATGTCAGCGATTTAGTTTGTAAAATTGCAGGACAAGTACCATCTGAAAAAGTTGAGCAAAAAGCGGATACCCTCTTCGATCCTCTGAATTATATAAGCGCTCGCGAACTTAACAGAATGGACACATTCATAGTTTATGCGATTGCCGCAGCATCAGAAGCAATTACAGATTCAGGTGTGAATTCGTTCAATGATGAAGAAAAAGAACGCACCGGAGTTTTAATTGGTTCAGGAATTGGCGGACTTCCGGCAATATATGAAACGTCCGTTAATATGCATGTAAACGGTGCGAGACGGGTTTCTCCGTTTTTTATTCCTTCTTCATTGATAAATCTGGCATCAGGACATGTTTCCATTAAATTCGGTTTAAAGGGACCGAACCATGCTGTAGTAACAGCCTGTGCTACAGGAACGCATGCGATCGGAGATGCAGCAAGAATTATACAAGTAGGATCTGCTGATGTTATGGTTGCCGGAGGTGCTGAAGCAGCGGTATGTCGAGCCGGTATTGCAGGGTTCTCGGCAGCAAGAGCATTATCAACGGCAAGAAATGATACTCCGGAAGAAGCCTCAAGACCATGGGATAAATCACGAGATGGTTTTATCATGGCAGAAGGCTCCGGAATTGTTGTACTTGAAGAACTAGAACATGCAAAAAAACGTGGCGCAAAAATTTATGCAGAAGTCGTCGGATATGGTATGTCAAGCGATGCATACCACGTTACAGCTCCGCTTGCAGATGGCGATGGTGCATATAGAGCAATGCGCGAGGCATTACGATCAGCTGAAGTATCATCAGATAAAATTGATTACATAAATGCTCATGGGACATCAACACAAGCTGGTGATGTAGGAGAATTACGCGCAGTAGAAAGATTGCTCGGAGAAGGAACCAAAGCGTCTATGTCATCCACAAAATCAGCTATTGGACATCTTCTTGGAGCCGCTGGAGCAGTTGAAGCGATATTCTCGACGCTTGCTTTACGTGATCAAGTCGCACCTGCAACGTTAAATTTGCATGATGCCGAAGAGACTTTTCTTGATTTGGTACCATTGCAGCCTCGTCAACGCAAAATTGAGTATGCGATGTCTAATTCTTTCGGCTTTGGCGGAACAAATGCGAGCTTGATACTAAAAAGATACTCATAATTTTACTGAAAATTTGAGCAAAAAAATTACATAAGGAAAAGTTAATAAATATTATTATGGCTTTTGGTGTTAGGTTACTTTTTTTCTTTCTGTTGGTAGTACTTTCAGTAGATTATGTAAAGGCTGATGTTATATGGCCTGGATTAGTTATGTCATTAGGACGACTAAGTATTCCTGCAATTACCTGTGGATTGATTTCTGAAATTTTATTCGTCAAATATTTCACAAAAACAAATTGGCAAAAAGCAATATGGTTAGCTGCCTTAATGAATGCTGTTTCATGTACTCTTGGTGGTATTCTTATAGCTGCAGTAACTCTTGTATGGGAAGAAACTGCTATGTGGGAATTCAGACAATTGTTTCATCTTGGCATTTTGAACCCCGTGGGTTTGATATCTTCTTACTTATTAGCAGTTCTTATAAACACATTTGTTGAAGGTCTGATAATAAGAAAAATTTTGAAATTAGAATTTAAACAATTCTTTTGGTGGTTGTTTTCTGCAAATGCTATCAGTATTCTTATGTGCGGAATACCGTACTTATGGCAATTAATAACAACAGGAAGAATTTATTTTTAAATTCCATTTTCTCTTTGTAAGCTTTTGAAAATTTACAATAGAGTTCTGCTAAAGAGTTATCTTCTTACAAAAGTAATTTTTTGTTTGGCTTTTGAAAATCAAAAACTTCAAAATATAGATTTTTTTCTAAACCAGAATGTTGTACAACAGCACTTTCTAATGACTTTTTATTATTAGAAGTTTTATTATTAGAAGTTAACTGATTTCGACTTTTGCAAAAATTCTAATATAAAAAACTCTAATAGATTGCTACTCAAAAATATATATTCAATAATAGAGTTATTGCGAAAGTCATTTTATACGTTTTCTATGTACTTATAATCAGAGTCTTCCAAATGCCATTTTCGACTTTCGCAATAACCCTAATATATGTTTAATCAATCTTGATATCAGGAAAATATTCGGGAAATTTAGCAGTAATTTCTATATTCGTTCCATCTATTTCTACTTTATAAGCGTGCAGGAAAAGTTGCTTATGTATCGGATGTCTGTTATATTTTCGATCACCTAAGATAGGCGCATGCAAAGCATCAGCACAATGAACTCGTAGTTGATGTTTCCGACCTGTCTGCGGTTGAAGTTCCAATAAAGTATAATACTCAAATCCTGGTGTATTTATTATTTTTCGTACAAAATATTTTGTTATTGCTCGTTGTCCTGATTTATCATCTTTTGTAATCTGAATTTTTTCTTCATTTCCAACCATAGTTTTGTGTAAAAAATTATCAATAATGCCATTCGATTTTATTTTTCCATCAACAATAGCAAAATAAGTTTTATGTATTTTTTCTTCACGAAACATAAGCGTTAATTTTTGTGCAGATAATGTATTTTTTGCAATTAACAAAATACCTGAAGTATCTTTATCTATTCTATGAACAAGTTTTAAATCCGGATTAAACGCACTCATCAATTCTTCTACGCATATCTTAACTTTTGACCCCTTTTGAACAGCTAAATTAGTCGGTTTATTAATCGCAATAAAATCATTGTTTTCAAAGATGATCATTTGTTTAAATTTTTCTGCTGATTTTAAATTCATCTTTACTTGAGTATCATCATTCTTCGCTTGAGTATCTTTTCTAATAGAAGGAGCTGCTTTTCTTGCAAATATCTTTATGATATCACCAGTTTTTAATCGATCGGATGCATGTGCAACTTTTTCGTTCACTTTAACTTTCTTTGTTCGAAAAATTTTTTGGAGAAAAGTATAACTTACATCTCCAAATGCATTAACGACAATTTTATCTGCTCGAAATCCATTTTCAGCAGGAGAAACAACATACTCAATCATATTAATACAAATAACAATATATCATTAACATATTAATTCATTGAATTTGTTTACAGCATCTTGAATTTTTGCTTTTCCGTTACCTGCTCCTTGTGCAAATGCAGCGCTTCCACCACCCTTTCCGCCAAGAACCGCAACACATTCTTTCAAAATAACACCTGCATTATATTTTTTTTGCAGATCTGAACTTACACTTATTGCAAGGTTAACTTTATCCGATGAATTTTGTCCTGAAACCATTAGCATAACTGTATTTTTCGGATATTTTGCTTTTACAAGGTCTCCTAATGACCTTAATTCATTGATATCATAATTATCTATAATAAGAGAAGCGACAAATATACCATTTCGATCATTGATGTTGATTTTCTCAAAGGCCATTTGTCCTCTATTAATTACCAATTCCTGATTTTTCTTCTTTAATTCTGCAATCAAATCATCTATTTTTCGCACTATTTCAGAAGCTGAACACTTTAACCGATCAGAAACAGCATCAAGTGTACTTTCCACATTACGCAGATAATCCACGACACGCACTCCGGTTATAGCCTCTATGCGACGAATTCCCGAGCCTATGCTTGCCTCTGATAAAATCTTGAACGAACCAATCATTGATGTGTTTTTTACATGAGTTCCGCCGCAAAGTTCAAATGAAACGGAGCTATCATCTTTCATACTATCATCTTCTGCTACAGAGCAAACCTTTACTGTTCGAACCACATCGCCATATTTTTCACCGAATAAAGCCATAGCACCGGCAGAAACTGCTTCATTCTTTGGCATACTTTTATTAATAAGCGGTAATCCCTGCAAAATCCATTCGTTTACCATATCTTCCACTGCTTTTATATCATCCTTAGAAAGAGCGGAATTATGAGAAAAATCGAACCGTAAACGTTCATCATTCAAAAAAGATCCACGCTGCGCGATATGATTTCCAAGAACAGATCGCAAAGCAGCCTGCAAAAGATGAGTTGCCGAATGATTTGCCCTTATTTTTCTACGTCTTTTTGCGTCAATTTCCATTAACACATTACAAGAAACCGAAATTTTCCCGTTTATCATTTCTCCTTCATGTGCAATGATCGTGTCACAAAATTTTAGCGTATTTATTACCTTGAATTTTGAACCATCTGATGTTTCAATAATTCCTGTATCCCCGCATTGACCGCCGCATTCCGCATAAAAAGGAGTAGATGAAGTTATAATAAAAGCAGTACCAGAAGATAACTCAGAAATTTCTGTACCATTTTGCACAATCGCTACAATTTTTCCCTCAGATATTTCTTTTTCATATCCAACAAACTCGTTTGGTTGCAATTTTTCTTTTAGATCATGCCAAATTTTATCTTCTTTTATATCACCAGAACCTGCCCATTTAGCTCGATTTCTTTGTTCTTCCAGCGCTGTTTCAAAACCCGCAATATCAACCGATATATTCTTTGATTTTAAAATATCCTGTGTAAGATCAAGCGGAAAACCATAAGTATCATATAATTTGAATGCTATATCACCACCAAGAACACCACCGGCAGAAATATTTTGAATATCTTTATTGAGAATACTTAGACCACGATCCAGAGTATCTAAAAATTTTTCTTCTTCATTTAAGGTCAATGAAGATATTGTCGCACGAGCCTTTTCTAATTCGGGATATGCGTCTTTCATAGTATCAATTAAAGATGCTGAAAGTTTAAAAAGAAATGGTTCCTTTATACCAAGCATGTTCACGTGTCTTATTGCTCGTCTCAAAATTCGGCGCAAAACATATCCGCGCCCTTCGTTGCTGGGAACAACACCATCTGCAATTAAGAATGAAATAGAACGAATATGATCTGCAATAACTTTATATGACGGATATGTATCTTCGAAATTAGTTTTAGAAATCTCTCTTATATCATTGATTAATTTTTTGAACAAATCTGTTTGATAATTATCGTGAACACCTTGCATAACACTGGTTATACGTTCTAATCCCATACCAGTATCTATGGATTTCTTACTTAACGGAATTTTTTCTCCATTTTGTTTCTGCTCAAACTGCATAAACACCAAATTCCATATTTCGGTATATCTATCCCCTGAATCATCAGGAGTTCCAGGCAGACCACCAGCAACTTCTGCGCCGTGATCATAAAAAATCTCGGTACAAGGACCACATGGACCAACATCTCCCATAGACCAGAAATTATCTGAGGTGAAAATTGGAATAATAAGGACATCACCTGCAACTTTCCGCCATAATTGTTTGGCTTCTTCATCAGTATGGTACACAGTCACTAACAGTTTTTCTTTTGGAATTCCCAATTCCTTCGTTAGAAAACTCCAAGCGAAATTAATAGCATCTGCTTTAAAATAATCTCCAAATGAAAAATTTCCCAACATCTCGAAAAATGTATGATGACGTGCTGTATATCCGACTTGATCCAAATCATTATGTTTTCCGCCAGCGCGAATACATTTTTGCGATGTTGTTGCTCTTTTATACTCTCTAGTCTCTAATCCGGTAAATACATTTTTAAACTGAACCATACCGGCATTTGTAAAAAGCAAACTCGGATCGTTATAAGGGACAACAGGACTTGATTCTACAATTCTATGATCATTTTTTTCAAAAAATTTCAGAAAAGCTGTTCTTATATCTGAAGCAAGCAACATAAACATACCCTCACATTCGTGAAAAATTGAAAAAGATTATACATCTCTCAGAAAAAGAAAACCAGAAAATACCATAAATTACTAATACTAAATTACTAATCCATAAGTTACTTTTGCATCGTCGATTTAGAATAAATCATGCTAAAAGGAACATATGTATGTTTCTGACTTTCCGGATCATATATATGCAAAATAACCTTATCTGCTTTTGAAACAGTAACATTACGCATTTCAGTTTTTAGACCTGCAATATTGGATATTTTTGCTTGATTAACACCTAAAATCACATTTCCAAATGACATACTACTGGATTCATTATCAACACTTGCTATCAAAACACCGTTTATTTTTTCAGGAATACCGAAATGATTTTTCAAATCCGTAGTTAATTCCGCAACACCAACAGATAAATAATCGATTTTTTGATATGGAATTTCTTTTTTTGTAGAAGATTCTTGATATACCGCTGTCTCATTATCATCTTTGACTCCTACTCTGACATTAAAGGTCATTTCGCTGCCGTTTCGCATAACAACTACTTTGATTATTTTGTCGATCGGTAGACTGGCGAGTATATAATCAGGATTTGTTTTTTCGGTAATATTCTCACCATCGAGTGACAGTAATATATCGTCTTCACGAATGCCGGAAAGATCTGCCGGAGATGCTTTTTCCACCTCTGATACAGCAAAACCACACCGTCTTAAACCTAACGCATTTTCTACGTCTCTACTTAAAGGAACAGCAGAAATACCTATCCAACTGCGACGTACTTTTCCGAACATTTTTAACTGATCAACGATTTTCTTTAAGACGTTAGCAGGAATTGCAAAACCTATACCGGTATTTTGCATACCATCCGACATAAACACCGTTACCATACCAATTACTTTACAATCGTGTGTAAATAACGGACCGCCGGAATCCCCATGATCTACTTTCGCATCAAGCTGCAAAAATGGTATATCCCCATTAAAGTCTGAATTAAAATCCGATTTGTTTACTTGATCAGGTAAACTCGACACTTTTGCTCCAACAATTCCGTAAGTTACACGAGTATTTAATCCGAAAGGATGTCCTGCAACAAAAATAGGCGTCGTAATCTCTACGTTATCGGAGTCATCGAACACAACCGTCGGCAAATCTCCTTTAAACTTCTCTATATTACGCAATTTTTCAACATCTATTTCCAATAAAGCTGTATCATACTGGGCGTCCTTTCCCTTTAATTTCGCTATACAACGCAAACCACTATGAAAAACAACTTCTATTTTCGAAGCACCAGCTATAACATGATAGTTTGTTAAAATCAGTCCGCTTTTATCGATAATAAACCCTGATCCGACAATTCTGTCCATATTAGAACTACCATCTGAATTATCTATATTAGAATCGACAATAACACCGACAACCGGATCCATAAGACGCTGTTCAGCCCCCTGCCCTGCTAACGGAGAAAAAGCAAAAACATTTCCAAAACTACAGAAGAACAAAGAAAAGGCAATCAAAATATTTTTAACAATATTTTTTACAAAACTATTAAATCGGTTACAGCTATTATTCATCTCGTATTACTTCCCTTCATTTAAGGTACGAAAAAACTTCCCTTTAGGCGACAACACAAACGCCGTATTTGGTTTCGAAAATGCCGAACGATATGCATTTAATGACTGAAAAAACTCAAAAAATTCCTTATCTTTAGAAAAAGCTTCAACATATATTTTATTCGCTTCCGCTTCTCCTTCTGCAATCAGCATTTGAACTTTCGTATTAGCCTGCGCAAGAGCTATTGCATTTTCCTTATCTGCCGTTGATGTAATAACTTTTGCAATCTCAACACCTTTTGCTCTGATTTCTCGTGCTTCTCGTTCTCTTTCGCTGATCATTCTTTGACAGATTGCTTCACTGTTTTGTACCGGAAGATCTGTTTTCTTTATTCTTACATCAACTACATTTATTCCAAATGCTGTTGCCGCTTTATTAACTTCATCGCGAATTTTATTCATAGCCGAAATTCTCGTATCTGAAAGTAAAGTCGATAACTCTAAACCACCTAATACACTGCTCAAACTTCCAAGAACAATCGGATTAAGTCTGATCAAAACGCCTTTTTCATTGTATACCGTTTGATAAAATTTCAGTGGATCAACGATTTTATAGCGACCAAACGCATCAACCATAATCCTACGTTTATCTCCAAGTGTAATTTCAAGCGCCGACAACTCCACACTCATAAGACGTTTATCAAAGAATGCCAGTTTTTCCAACATAGGAACCTTAAAATGCAGTCCAGGATCTTTTATTACGCGAACAGGATCACCAAATCGCGTAACAACTACCTGTTCAATTTGGTTTACGGTAAACAATCCATCCAAAAATATCGCCAAACAAAAAACAACAGCAATATAAGAAAAAATTTTCTTCAAATCCGCATTCATGACTTAATCTCCTGATCATTTTGAGATTTATTTTTCATAAGTTCGTTAAGAGGAAGATATGGCGTCGCTTTTACGCTTTCATCCACAATAATTTTGTCCACATCTTTGTATATATCCTTCATTGTGTCTATATATAAGCGTTTTTCAACAATTTCAGGTGCCAACTTGTATTGCGAATACGCAGATAAAAACCTTGCGACCGCTCCTTTCGCTGTTTCGATAATCGAACGTTTCATAGACTCGCCATTGTTGATTTTTTCGGCAACCAATCCACGAGTACGTGCTCTGGTATCTCTGTCATATGCCTCTGCTTTGTTTTTCTCGCTCTGTTGCTCCGCTTGTGCACGTTCCACATCTCTGAAAGCATCAACAACTGAAAGAGGAGGTTCAACACGCTGCAATTCAACACGCAAAATATCGACACCCATTTTGTATTCATCCATCAAAGCCTGCAGATTTTCTTTCACTAACCTTTGAACCTCTCCGCGACCTTCTGTTTGGACATAAGAAAACAATTGCTGCCCGACAATCTCTCGCATAACACTTTCGGCAACAGCACGAACAGTAACTTCCGGTGTCTTAGCGTTAAAAAGATAATCTTCGACCGCTGTTTCCCTGACTTTCCACAAAACACTGAAACTAATATTCGCCAGATTGGAATCACCGGTCAGCATCAGACTTTCTTCTTGCTGACTTTTGAAAAATGAGCCGATATCAATCTGCTTGACCGTCGTAACTTTCTGCAAAATTGCTTCTTCGAACGGATATGGCAACACATATTGCAAACCAGGTCCTACAGTACGCACCCATTTACCAAAACGAAGAACAACTCCACGTTCATCATGCTGAACTTGATAAAATCCTGTGCTGAGATACAATGCCGCAACAATCCCGACAATAATACCCCATGATTTCCGATCACTGCCACTATTGTTGCCATGATTATTATTGTTATTGTTGTAGTTATTGGATCCGTTATTATTATCGTTATCACCGCTGTTTTTGATTTTCCAACCAAAAATCTTTTCGATCTCATCGATTATATTAACATTTTTCCCATTTGTTTGTTTTTTGTTACTCCACGGATTTTTATTGTCCGAACCTGACGTTTCCCATGGATTTTTTGAAACCATAAAAGATACTCCCGAATACCGTATAACCCGTATAAATAGGTTTAAAAATATAATAAAATAATAAATAAAAACAGGTCTGGATTATAGCAAATAATACTTTACTCTTGAATAGAATTCTTGAATAGAAAAAGTTATTTCTGCAACAACAGTTTTTTTCAAAGATCGCTTTTTCGGAATTTTTTTAGATCTTAAGTTAGATCTTAAAAATTAATTTTAATCAATCAGCCCTAAAAAAATCATTTCCAATTTTTATAAAAATGTTTTTGATAATTAAATTATTAGTATCAATAATAAATAATTTAATAATAAACAATTCCCTATTTTAATATCAGATAATACAAAAGCAAAAACAACCAATTGACATCAATAAGTAATTACACATATACGACGTATTTTATGAGAATAAATAAAAACGAATATTTTTTATAAAAAAAATTATTTATTGTGTTTTTCTGTACTAAATAGTATTTCAGTCATCGAACAAAATGAAATTAGCATTAATCAATAGATCTCTTGCAAAAGTAATTTTTGGATATTATAGTCCCTGATAATCAGGTTCTCAAAAATGTTGTTTTCGACTTTCGCAATAACCCTAATAGATACTATTTTGATAAGTGAACGGATATAATCTTGATGCTCTAGCAGTATTATTTCACGAACTTAATCCTAATATAGAAGAAGAATAGCGGCTAAAAAAATCTCTATGAATTTTATAAATAATCATAAAATAAACATTTATAAATAAGTTGTAGAAAAATATAAAAGATCAGAAAGGTTTCATAGCATTTCTGAACTCTTTATTTCAAATAAAATTATCTCTTTCAAAAAAAATAAAGAAATGTCTAAAAAAAATCTAACAAACAAAAATAGTTATTATCCATCGACGATAATCATTTTCGCAAATCTCTTGACTAAAAAATACAGTTCTTCGATACTCTCTGCGTTAGATAACACAAAAAGTATAAGTATTTAATAGGTATTTAAAAATTCAGGAGAATAGTGAAATGGGTTTTAATTGCGGAATAGTCGGACTGCCGAATGTAGGAAAATCAACGCTCTTTAATGCATTAACAGAAACAGCGGCTGCGCAAGCGATGAATTATCCGTTTTGTACGATAGAACCAAACATTGGTCGAGTATCCGTTCCCGATCTTCGCTTGTTTAAATTAGCTGAAATAGCATCAAGTGCAAAAATCGTTCCCACTCAAATAGAAATTGTCGATATTGCCGGTTTAGTGAAGGGAGCAAGTGATGGCGAAGGCCTTGGCAATCAATTTTTAGGACATATCCGTAGTACTGACGCAATATTGCATATCGTACGTTGTTTTGAAAACAGCGATATAACACACGTCAACGGCAGTATAGATCCGATCAGAGATATAGAAGTTGTAGAAACTGAATTAATGCTCGCAGATCTGGAAAGTTTAAAAAAACGAGAAATAAACATCTCAAGAAAAAATAATCCTGAATTTTCCGAAGAAAAACAATTCTTAGCGAAAACAATCGAATGGTTAGAAGCAGGAAAGCTATTAAATCAATTGCAATTAACCGAGGAAGAAGAGATTTTTGCAAGCGGAATGCACTTAATTACAAGAAAACCGATTTTGTATGTATGCAACGTTAACGAAGACGAAATTGTTTCTGGGAATGATCTTACAAAAAAAGTCGAAAATCTTGCGAAAAGCAGAAATTCGCAAACAGTTACCGTTTCCGCAGAAATAGAATCAGAGATAGCTCTTATAAAAGATGAACAAGAGAAACTGGAGTATATACAGGCGCTGGGATTATCAGAATCTGGCTTATCAAGAGTAATAAGAGGCGGATATAATTTGTTGGATCTGATAACATTTTTCACGGCCGGACCGACTGAGGCTCATGCTTGGACAACTCATCAAGGAGCAAAAGCACCTACAGCTGCAGGCGTAATTCATACCGATTTTGAACGCGGATTTATTTGTGCCGAAATTATTAGTTACGATGATTACATCGCTTGCAACGGTGAACTCGGAGCTAAAAATGCCGGGAAAATGCGTCTTGAAGGAAAAGAATATACTGTGCTTGATGGAGATGTCGTACATTTTAGATTTAATGTATAGATACGTTTTGAAAAAGAAAAAACGAGAAAAAATCAAATAAAGTGACATTACTTGAAAAGTAAGGATTATTCGAATTTCTTTCTTCTTCTTTTTTTCTTATTTCTTTTGAACAAAAAAACTATAAATCCAATAAGTAATAAAGTTAATGCAATTATTTCCACGACTTGCACATTTGTTTTCGCCGATTCAAGTGCATCTGAAAAAAGATATCCCGCACCTGCAATCACTACAGACCATATAAAAGCTGCCGGAATATTAAATGAAGAGAATTTTATTGGATGTATTCCTGCCATTCCTATGACAATCGGACTGAAATTTCTTATTCCATAGATAAAACGAGAACCGAAAATAAATGCAGCGTCATATTTTCGTAAAAATGAGATTATTTTTACGGACTTTTCAGCTATATTCGGATACTTTTGTAAGATTTTAGTACCATATGTTCGTCCGACAAAAAACAAACATTGCTCTGTTATAAATGTACCAAGAAAAGCGAATAAAATCACTAAATCAAGCGACATCATCCCTCTCTGACATAAAAATCCGGCCGTCAAAACCGCAATTTCACCTTCTATACACGCAAACAAAAAAACCGCGTAGTAACCGTATTGTTGTATAAAATCTTGAAACAAGATAAATCTCTCTTTCGAACGATAATATAATAGTAATACTGATAGCTGCTGGCAGAGATAATAGCAAACATTATCGTGAGTATCAATTTCCCACTCAACAATTTATTTTTTATTCTTCATTTATTTTTTTTATGTTACTTATGTTACAAAAAAAACTAATGCATCATACAAACGTATTATTATAATAATAAAAAATACGGCGTGCCTGGTAACCGTTAGCTGGGATCTGCGTGTGACCAGTATCCCAGGTGGGCACCACGATATACCGACCACGATCGATACAGAGGCAGTTCCCTTTCTTTTAAATAGGCCACCGAGATTAATACTAACGTATCACCACGCTATCGCCATAGAAAATTCTATATCAATCTATATTTTTAAATCAACAGAATCTAATTAATTTTAAATCACAAAATTAATTATTATATTTCTTCTTATTCAAAGATATCATTTTAAATCGGACAATAAATATGACCATGAACATTAATTAATTGATAAATAAATATCATTAATATTAATTAGTACCGCAATTAGTGACGAAGAAATATCTTTTCACTTTTCTTTAACCATTTTCGGTTAAAACGTTATTGTTTTCATATCATAAGGAGATTTTTATGCGATTGTTATTCAAACAGCTCTATCAGAACACCTACGGGGGGGGGTAGTCAGTATTCTTTTTCGGCAAATACTTGCTGCATTTCGTTCGTTTAATCTCCACAATAATTATTCAGGCAGTGTTCTTATCGAATTCGCTTTTTCTATTCCTATCCTTATTTCTTTACTATTTTTTATCAACGATCATTATCGTTTCTATGAATTAAAAGAGAAAATAAAAGCTTCTGCATACCTGCTTGCGAGTATGATCCAACAAATAAAGAATACAAAATCCGATAAGCAATTAACAAAAAATGATTTATATTATGTAATATATGCAAGCTGCCTTAATTTTTTTCATAACAATACAATGTTTAAACCGTATCCTCTCGGAATTTATTATTGTGTAGATCTACATTATGTAAAAAGAGAAGATTCCAACAGTTATCAATACTACTATTATCGCTTCAGTACTGGAGCAGGAGGAACTACATTTTCTACCGGAATGTGGAGTAGATTACAATCTTCAGGAACAAAGTCTTCTGCTGACATAGAAAAAATACATCCCCATCTTCTCTGCAGCAAAAATTACGATGAGCGTCTATTAATACTATGCGCTTATGGTACTACGGTCAATACAAGACCACATAGATCAAAGTTAGGCTTTTTTATTTTAAACCCAAACTATTATTCTAATTTCCAATACAAATTAGTTATTACTCCAAAACCTGGATTGTTTCCCGCTAAATTTTAAATGTTATTTGTTTGTCCTAAATTTACTGAGAAATAAGAAAATATAAATTTGTAGTATAATAGATCTCTTGCGAAAGTTATTTTAGGCATTTTTTGTATACTGATAATCAGCGTCTTCCAAATGCTATTTTCGACTTTCGCAAGATCTCTAATGATTATAAAAAAATAAAAGAATCAATCAATTTAAAACTATTCTGATTATTTTTATTCTATTGATTGAAAAGAAAATCTAATATAGTTGTTCGTTCTTCTCTTATCAAACAATCACCATACCGAAAAATAATGGTATTTATTATTACTTTGTTAAACTTTTTCAGAAAAAATTACATATATCATTTAACTAAGGAGATTTTTATGCGATTGTTATTCAAACAGCTCTATCAGAACACCTACGGGGGGGGGTAGTAGGCCTACTATATAAGAGGCTATCAAGATATTGTAAGTGGATATTCAGGTGCTTTTGTCGCCATTTTCGAAAATTATCTTTATGTGGTAATCTATATTATGGTCATTCAGGGGGTATATTAATTGAATTTGCGTTTTCAATACCGATTTTAATTAGTCTTTTATTTTTTCTCTGTGATCATTATCGAATTTATGAACTAAAAGATAAAGTAAAATCATCCGCATATCTTGCTGCGAGTATGATACAGCAATTAGGAAACACAAGAACAGATAAACAACTACGAAAAAGTGATATAGCCAACATAACATATGCCAGTTGCCTCAATTTCTTTTATACAACGTCTATGTTTAATCCTTGGACGCTCGGTCTATTCTTTGT
>CAJOEB010000006.1 GCA_905233775.1 uncultured Alphaproteobacteria bacterium
GCGCAGAATTTTCAAAAGGATTGCCGATAAAGGGCAGTACAGCAAATTCTTCAGATTCTAAAATCGAAAGTTGGCTGAAGGAAAACGGATTGTTATAGAATTTATTTAAGATAAATAGGTTATGTCTTAAATAATGGGGTGCAGCAACTTGCTGCTTTTAGTTAGGAGAAAGTTTATGAAGTACACGAAGTTAGGAAACACGGGAGTTGATGTTTCAAAAATTTGTTTGGGATGCATGAGTTTCGGAAAGCCGGGGTCTGAAAATGGCGTTTTCCCTTGGGCAAAAGATTACGATGATGCGAAACCAATTTTCAAAAAAGCAGTCGATCTCGGAATAAATTATTTTGATACCGCCAATGTTTATCAAATGGGAACATCAGAAGAAATCACCGGAAAATTGATCAAAGAATTCGGATTAAATCGTGACGAAATCGTTGTTGCAACCAAGGTTCATTTTGTTATGAGAGACGGAAAACCAAATGGCGGTGGTTCGTCTCGCAAAAATATCATGGCAGAAATTGATCATAGTTTAAAACGTCTCGGACTGGATTATGTTGATCTTTATCAGATTCATCGCTTGGATCACGAAACCCCGATGGAAGAAATCATGGAAGCTTTGCACGATGTTGTAAAATCCGGAAAAGCTCGCTACATCGGAGCTTGTACAATGTTCGCATGGGAATTCGAACGTCTCAACAATATTGCGGAACAGCATAATTGGACGAAATTTGTATCAATGCAAAATCAGTACAACTTAATTTATCGGGAAGAAGAGCGTGAAGTAATGCCTTTGTGCATGGATCGAAAAGTCGCAGTTGTTCCTTGGAGTCCTTTAGCCGGGGGAAGATGTACAAGACCTTGGGGAACGCAGACTGCTCGCAGCAAAATCGATGATGTTTCACCGATGGTTTGGCCTGAATCAACAGCGGCTCAGGATAAAAAAGTAATTGATGCTCTTGAGCAAGTTGCTAAAAATAACGGACATTCAATGGCGCAAGTCGCGCTCGCTTGGATGCTTTCAAAACCTTATATAACTGCGCCGATTGTCGGATCAACTTCGCCGAAACATATTGAAGAGGCCGTTGCAGCTCTCGATATTAAATTGACGGAAGATGAAATTAAAGCTCTCGAAGCACCTTATGTTCCTCATATCAAAACAGGGGCGTTTTAAAATTTTTTGAAAAATCGGAGCCTTTCGGGGCTCTTTTTTATTTTTTAGGAAGAAAAGATATGGAAAGCATAAAATTAAACAACGGCTTAACAATTCCTCCGATTGGATTCGGAGTTTTTTTAATTCCCGATGACGGAACTTGTGAAAAAGCTGTCAGTGATGCGTTAAAAATCGGATACAGATTTATCGATACGGCAGCTGCGTACATGAATGAAGTCGGAGTCGGAAAAGCGATCGCGAAAAGCGGTACTAAAAGAGAAGAAATTTACATCACTTCAAAATTATGGCTGCAGGACTACGGTTATGAAGCCGCAAAAAAAGGAATCGAAACATCTTTGAAAAATTTAAATGTTGATTATATCGATTTATATCTTTTACATCAGCCTTATTTTGATACGATCGGTGCATGGAAAGCTCTTGAGGAAGCTGTTGCAGAAGGAAAAATTAAATCAATCGGAATTAGCAATCATACAATCGGATTTTTGGAAAAATTACTTCCGCACATGAATATAAAACCTGCGATAAATCAGATGGAATGCAATCCGTTGTTCCAGCAAAAAGAGTTGCGAAAATTCATGGCTTCGCTCGATATAAAAATGCAAGCTTGGTATCCTCTCGGACACGGAAGCAAAGAGCTTTTCAATAATGAAATTTTGAAATCGATTGCTCAAAAACACTGCAAGAGCGTTTCACAAATTATTTTGAGATGGCATATCGAAGAAGGCATTATTCCCATTCCGAAATCAACGTCACCTGCGCATATCAAAGAAAATTTTGAGATTTTTGATTTTAAATTAGACGATGATGATATGCAAAAAATTCGCGCAATCGATACGGGAGTCGGAAGTCATAATCCCGATGATCTTTCTTTTAGAGAAACGTTGCTGAAAAACTATAAAATTCACAACTAATTTTTGGAGAGATAAATAAATGAAAGTTTTACTGATAAATGGCTCACCTCATTCGAAAGGATCAACATTTACCGCACTCACATCAATCGAAAATACTTTGCGAGAAGAAAGTATTGACTCTGAAATTTATCAAATCGATCCAGAAAGCGTTGCGCCATGTCGTGGATGTTTCGCCTGTCGAAAAATAGGAAAATGCGTTATCCAAGATAAAGTTAATGACTTTGTAAAGTATGCATCAGAATTTGATGGTTTTGTTATCGGCTCTCCTGTTCATTACGGATCTGCTTGGGGAGGAGCTATCGCTTTTTTGGACAGAGCATTTTTCGTAAATTTTTCATCTGGGAAAAGAGCGTTTGAGCATAAACCTGGTGCTGCGATTGTCTGTTCTAGACGCTCCGGTTCAACTGCAACGCTGGATCAATTGAACAAATATTTTACGATAACTGAAATGCCTATTATTTCAGGAAGATATTGGAATATGGTTCATGGTCATAATGGTGAAGAAATTCAGAAAGATGCTGAAGGAATGCAAAACTTAAGAATTTTAGCACGAAACATGGCTTGGCATTTGAAATGCAAAGAAGCTGCTGAAAAATCAGGAATTCAACCTCCCCAAAGAGAAGAAATCGTACTAACAAATTTTATAAGGTGAAAGAAAAATTAATGTTATTTTTTATCTGTTGATAATACAAAAATGATTATAGATAATTAAAAATTAGTAGGAAATTTTAACGTAGGAAGTTCTTATGAGAAAAGTAGACTTTAATAGCAGTGGAATAAAAGTTGTTGGTAATATGTTTTTTCCTGATGATTTTGATGAGAAAAGGCAATATCCCGCTCTGATATTTACTCATCCTGCTGGTGGTGTAAAAGAACAGACAAGCGGTATTTACGCAGAGAAATTCGCAAAATATGGTTATATTACACTTGCTTACGATGCTAGCTATCAGGGTGAAAGTGAAGGAATACCGATAGGTTTTGAAAATCCATCTTCGAGAGTTGGAGATATTCATTCTGCCGTAGATTATTTTACAACAGTCCCTTATATAGATAAAAACAAAATCGGAGGAGTCGGAATTTGCGCAGGTGGCGGATATATGATTAAAGCTGCGCAAACAGATCACAGGATTAAAGCGATTGTCGGCGTAAGTCCTTTAGACATGGGACTTGTGTTCAGAGAAGGATTAAATGGAAATGATCCTGATGCTGTTTTCGGGATTTTAGATCAAGTAGCTACAGCTCGTACCGCAGAAGCAAACGGAGCTGCTCCTATTATCGGAAAATGGACGCCTGATGAATGCGATCCAAACACTTCTGAAGAAATGAAAAATTGTCATGATTTTTATAAAAACAGAGCGAAACATCCAAGATCAACCGGAGAATACCCTTTCATAAATTTTGATAGAGTAGTTGAATTTTCTTCTTTTGATGAAGGTCTTGCAAAATTATTTAGACAGCCTGCGATTATTTTTATCGGAGACAGAGCAGGAACAGCATGGTTAGCTAAAAGAGCATATGATTTAATGCATGTAGATAAAAAAGAACTTGTCATTATCAAAGATGCAGATCATTTTGATTTGTACGATCACAAATCAGACGAAGTCGTAGAAAAAGCAGTATCTTTTTTAAAAGAAGTTTTGTAGTCGAATCAGTTAATCTGAAATATGCATATATTACTACTGTTTTTGATATTCAACTTAGGCCTCGTGTCGGCACAGTCAGAGGCTGAAATCTCAAAAAGAATAGAAGTATCGCCATTCAAAAATACTGTTATTGCGAATAATAAGGAGATTAATAAAAACATGATAGAAAAATCTAACACA
Source organism: uncultured Alphaproteobacteria bacterium (assembly GCA_905233775.1). Taxonomy (GTDB): domain Bacteria; phylum Pseudomonadota; class Alphaproteobacteria; order UBA3830; family UBA3830; genus BNWE01. Next base: position 3,906 of record CAJOEB010000006.1, read on the forward strand.
CTTACGGCAATTGTAATCGGGGCAACGGGAGCAGTCGGCAGCGATCTAGTAAAGCAACTTTGTGAGGATAATACTTTCCAAAATATAGAGTTATTTGTTCGTAGAAATATTCCAGCAGATCATCCGAAAATTCATGTGCATGTTATCGATTTTGATCATCCGAAAATGTGGAAAGATAAAGTAAAAGGCGATGTGATTTTTTCTTGCCTTGGAACAACACTTAAACAAGTTGGAACAGAGGAAGCTCAATGGAAAATTGATCATAATTATCCGTTAGAATTTGCCGAAGCTGCTCGAGAAAATGGCGTCAAAAAATATGTTTTGGTTTCATCAATTGGTGCAGATAAAGATTCACGCATATTTTATTTGAAGATGAAAGGAATGCTTGAAGAAGACATTAAAAAGTTGGGAATTCCGAGTGTCGCAATCCTTCGGCCAGCAGGATTGATTCGCAAAAATTCTGACCGTTTACGAGAAAAGATATTGATAAAAGCTACGCAATTTTTCAATGCTCTTGGTTTGTTTTTAGCTCAAAGGCCATTAAAAACTGAAAGCGTCGCATCTGCTATGATAAATATTGCTAAAAGCAACGATAAGGGACATAAAACATTTTCTGTTCAAGAAATATTGGATTATGCAAAATAAAAAAACTTCGAAATTGGGAGTCTGATTAAAAAATAGCAGTTTATTATATCGATATTTTATAAGGCATCTCGTAAAACGTTCTTTTTGTTCTTCATAATACAACATTCCGAAGAGGGCTTTTTTTCGGATTTAAATACTTATCAATAATAACAGGAAGGTAAGTTTCAATATTCTCTCTTATAATTTCAAGATCATCAAAACCAAAATATTTTTGCTTTAACAAAGTGAATGATAGGCCAGAAAGCACTTGCGGAAAAGCTATCTGTGCTATTATGGATAATGTAATATAAATAACTTCTTTGGAATTAACAGGTAAATTTAAAATATCAGCTATAAGCTCACGCAAATACGTAACACTCGGAAATTTACGCATCATCATATCAGAAGATAAATTTTGTTGCTCTTTTAGAAGAAGAATTACTAAATCAGAAGAAACTTCACCATAAAAAATGCTTATAAACTTATTCAGTGTATAAATAAGTTCTTCAATTTTTTCTTTGTATGAAAGTTTTTTAAAATCTTCTATTTTTATGGAATCATTAACGTAGCTAATTTGATATTTGAATGAATCTTTGATTATATCTTTGTATAATGCCATTTTTTCTCCAAAATAATACGAAACCATCGCATTATCAACATTAGCTGCGTTACATATTTCCATAACACTTGTGTTTTCGAACCCATTTTTAGCAAATAACTCTGCTGCGGTTTTTTTGATAACCTCTTTTTTATGTTTTTCTTTTTGTTCCATTGTAAAATAATCTCCACTTCTAACTTTTTTGCTGTTTAAAGCTCCAGCTTGCCAGCGATAGCGTTACAACTGATATAAAAATTAAGGGAACAGAATTTATAAATAAATCAATTGTACTAATACCTTTCAAGCAGATTTCTCGAGCCAATGACATAAAAAATCGTATCGGATTCGCATAAGTAAGATATTGTAAAAATTTTGGCATATCTTCTATAGGAGAAATAAATCCGGAAAGCAAAACCGCTGGCATTAAAAACGCAATAATTCCGAAAACTGCTTGCTGTTGAGTACTGCAAATGGACGAAATATAAAGTCCGACACCTACCATTGACATTAAAGATATAAACATCGCAATTAAAAACGAAAAAACAGAACCAACAAATGGTACTCCAAAACAATAAGTTACAGCAAAACTCATAAAACAGGATAATACCATTGCAACACACAAAGGCGGAATAGTTTTTCCGATTAAAATATCAATTGAAGAAAGAGGACTTACTATTAATTGATCAAATGTCCCCATTTCTCTTTCACGAGCAATAGAAAGTGCGGTTAAAAGTAATGTCACAATTACAGCAAGCATAACAACAATTATTGTAAGAATAAACCAACGGTATTCAAGATTCGGATTATACCAATGTCGCGGAATTATATTGATAACAGCTCCGTTTGTCGGCGATACTTCATGACTATAAGACATTATAATTTGTGAGGCATATCCTGCGATAATAGCAGCTGAATTCGTCTGACGCCCGTCAGTAATTATTAATATATCTGTCGGAGTTTTGGATTTTATTAATGTTGAAAAATCATTTTGAATATATAATCCCATCTCGATTTCTTGATTATCTATTAGCTTTTGCATTTGATGTATATTGTCGATTCGTTTGACTTGCTCAAATTGTGGTGAATTTTCAAATTTCGCAATTAATTCTCTAGACTCAACGGTTTTATCTAAATCAATAACAGCAACCTTTATATTTTTTACTTCCATTGTAATGGCGTTTGCAAACAAAATAAGCTGCACAATAGGAAGCGCAATAATTATTCCTCTGCTTTTCGGATCTTTCCATATAATAAGAAATTCCTTTTTTATAAGAGCAATAATTTTCTTAAATCTATCAATCATTCGAAAGCCTCATATCTGTATTTTTATAAACAGCAACAAATAAAATACTTCCTATCGTTATTAAGAATACAGAAGTTTTGAAAACAATTGTCCAAACAGTTCCTGCCATAAATTCACTTTCAATGAATGTAATGTAATATCTTGGTGGAAGTAGCTTTGTAAAATGTTGAAAAAATTTCGGCATAGAAGCGATTGGAAAAACTAATCCGGAAAGCAATAGTGCGGGAAGAAAACCAACGCCAATTGCGATTTGTGAAGCTAAAAACTGACTTTTTAAAACACTTGAAACTAAAAAACCAATTCCAAGAGATGCAAATAAAAACAATGCACTGACAAATAGTAAAACAATATAATTTCCTCGAAATGGTATATTAAAAATACCTATACAGATAATCAGATTGAAAATTACCGATAACATTCCGAGTATAAAATATGGAATATATTTCCCGAGAATTAATTGCATCCGAGTAACATTAGTATTTAACAAAGATTCCATTGTTCCTCGTTCCCATTCACGAGCAATAACTAATGCCGTAAGTAAAATACCTATCATAGTCATAGTAACGGCGATTGATCCCGGAAGAATAAAAAAGTATCCGTTCATCTCCTGATTGTACCAGCATCTATGCAAAGGTGTCACAATATATGGCGTAGCTCTGTATTTACTATTCGAAAGCCATTGATTTGCTATTTGTATTGTATAATTTTGTATATAATTTGCGGCATTTACTTCTGAACCATCTGTAACTATAAATAAATCAGCAGATTGTCCACGTTCTAATTTTTTAGAAAAATCATTTGGAATTATCAATAATCCTTTTAATTTTGATCTGAGAATTTTATTTTCTAAATCTTTTATATCATTAGAACAAACAGAATTGATATATTCACTACTACTAAAAGAATTCACTAATTGAGCAATTTCCGGTGAATTGTCATCATTTTTTATGCCAATTGTTACATGTACTGAATCCATATTTATTCCGTACATATATATTAAGATACAGACTAATGGAAGCAAAAAAGCAACAATAATACTGCTTGAATCACGAATAATTTGAAAAAATTCTTTTTTGATAAGGGCTCGTAGTATTTTCATTTGTCAGACTCCTCTATCAAATTTACAAAAGCTTCCTCCATATTTTTTGCTCCGACTCTTTGCTTTAATTCATCCGGTGTTCCAATTGCAACGGCTTCCCCTCTGTAAAACAAACTTATTCGATCACAGTATTCAGCTTCATCCATAAAGTGAGTTGTAACTAAAACTGTTGCGCCTTTTTTTGCTAAAGAAGTAATGTGATTCCAAAATTCACGACGAGTTACAACATCTACTCCGGACGTAGGTTCATCCAAAAACAAAATCGGTGGATTATGGATTAATGCGCATGCCATTGATAATTTTTGTTTAAATCCCAATGGAAGCTCGGATGTATCCTGATTCCTTATTTCTTTGAAATTAAATATGTCTATAATTTCTTCCAAGCGTTTTTTTAATTTATTATCATGCAAACCATATACAGACGCAAAAAATTCCAAATTCTGTTCAACGGTTATAGTTTCATACAGCGAAAATTTTTGCGCCATGTATCCAAGGTAAGATCGGGCTTTTTCCGGATTTTCTACTATATCAATTCCCATGATTTTAGCGGTTCCGGAAGTAGGTCTTGCAAGTCCGCACATCATCTTAAATGATGTTGATTTTCCTGCGCCATTTGGGCCAAGCAATCCAAAAATTTCTCCTTTTTTTATATAGAAACTATTATTTCTGACGGCGTAAAAGTCTCCGTACCTTTTTTCCAAATTTTCTGCAATAACAGTGTACTGAACATTATTTGTATTTGAACAAGTATAATTTTCTGCAACTTTTGATACTTTTTTCTGATAACCTCCCATTAAATCAATAACTTTATTTTCAAATTCTTGAGAAGTCTTTGCAAGTTCGGTCGGTTTTCCTTGAAAAATAACTTTACCTTTATCCAGAACAATTGCAGTATCGAAACTGTGAGCCTCGTCTAAATACGCTGTAGACCACAGCACGGTTGTCTGAGGTGAAATTAAATCACGCACCATTTGCATAAGATCTCTGCGTGATATCGGATCTACTCCGACAGACGGTTCATCAAGGACTAAAAGTTCCGGTGAGCTTAATAAAACAACTGCCAAACCCAATTTTTGCTTCATTCCACCTGATAATGCTCCCGCTAAACGTCCTTGAAATCTTTCAAGTTGCGTAAATTTTAGTAATTTATCAAAATCATGCGGAACATTTTTCAAATCAGCGTACAATTCAAGATTTTGAAGGACTGTTAAATCTTCATATAATCCAAATTTTTGAGGCATATATCCTATTTTTTGATTAAGTTCAGCTTTTTGCTCTATAGGATTCAGATTCAATACCGAAATTTTTCCGTTTTTTGGAGCTAACATTCCAACAATAAGACGTATTAACGTAGTTTTTCCTGCTCCGTCAGCTCCTATAAGTCCGGTGATTTTTCCTTTCTCTATTTTTAATGACAGATCATCAATAGCAATTAAATTTGAGAACATTTTTGTCAGATGACTAACAACAATTGCATCCATATTGCAGACCTATATTGTTTTCAGATTTATTTTGATAGTTGTCGGCATTCCTTGTCGCAAAAAGTCATCTTTATTATTAATATAGACTCTGATTTTATAAACTAAATTTGCTCGTTGATCAGTAGATTGCACTGTTTTAGGCGTAAATTCCGCAACAGGTGAAATATATCCGATCTGTCCTTCATATTCTCTGATTTTGTTAGTTTCAGGATTTACAGAATCTGTTATTACTCGTACTTTCATACCATATTTGATATTTCCTAAATCGATTTCACTGACATATGCTCGCACCCAAACAGGATTATTCTTGCACATTGTATAAATTCCTTGTCCTGCGGCAATAATCGCTCCCGGTTCTTGAATGCGAGTCGTGATAATTCCATCATCAGGAGCATATATTTTTGTATACGACAATTGATTCTCTGCTGATTTTTCAGAAGCTACAGCAGCTTGATAATCTGCTTCCGCCTGATCCTTATTTCTCAATAAAGTATCAAAATCCTGTTGAGCTAAAATATTTTGCTTACATAGTGGAGCGTTCTTCTCATATTTGGATTTTGCTTCTTTGCTAATTGCTTCTGTTTTCTTTACATTCGCTTTCGCCATTTCTAAAGCATTTTTATAGTCTTTATTATCTAAAGTGGCTATCACTTCTCCTTTTTTGACTGAATCGCCTTCTTCTTTCAAAACTTCAGTTATTTTTCCGGGTACTTGAAATCCAAGTGTAACTTGCCTAACTTCTATATTTCCATAAAGAGTTAATTCGGAATTGTTTTGATTAAAAAAGAAAGAACCCCCATAAACACTACCACCGATTAATAATACAACCCCTGATAATATCGCAAATCTTTTCATAATTACCTCTTTTTCCGTTTAAGCTAAACCAATTTTAATGAAGATAATGAATTACTTTTTGATAAACATTGATTTACAAGTCCAGAGACGTAATTTTTTAAATTTTCTTTAATTATTATCACATCTTCCTGCAGTAATTCTTCTTGTTTTAGAAGCTCCTTCGAAAGTGCAGAAAATAATCTAGGCGCTCCCATTAATGATACCATGGATATTGTTCCAAACACTACTAATTTGGAATCAATTGAAAGTCCTAAAATATCTCCGATAAGTTCTCGCAAATATGCGATCAAAGGAGATTTCTCTATCAAATTATGACTTTGACTGGGATCTTGTTGTTCTCTTAGTAAAAGCATAACCATATCAGGAGAGATCTCGTTATAGAAAAAATCAACAAATTTATCTATGACAGTCCCTAATTTTGTTATTTTTTGCTTTTGGTTAAGATTGCGAAACTCTTCTATACTTATGAGATTTTTGATGCATTCAGTTTGAACATTAAACAGATCAGTTGCAATCGCATCATATAGCTCCATTTTTCCGCCAAAATAATAAGAAACCATAGAACTGTTCAAACCTGCAGCATTTCCGATATCTATAATACTGACACTATCAAAACCATTTCTGGCAAAAAGCCCGGCAGCAACTTTTTGCATATGTAATTTTTTGGGATTTATCTTTTTCGCTCTTATCTTCATCAGATACTCCTTATCCATATTTTATATAATATCATAATTATTTGTTTGATTCAAGTATTTGATTGAATTTTTTTATTCGATTTATAAATTAGATTGATATGTCAATATATGAGTAATTTCAACAAATTGTTTCTTATCAATAAATTCTTTAATGAAGAAAATCAGATAAAAAATGGAATCTATTTTAGAAAATGTGCATTTTTACATTAAATCTAAAATAGATATTGGATATTTGCTGAAAAAAAGACAGAATACATAAATGGAGTTCATTGAAACTATACAATGTGGTACAACACTCATTAATCAAAAGTACAAAAAATTAATTGGAATATTCGGTAGAATCAGATATTTCATAAAATCATATCATTTGTTTAGACCAAATCTACTCTATTATTCTCATCTTAAAGGCTGTTTAAAGTCAATTAATGTTCCTAATTAATTTTTCTTATTTCCTCAATACTAAGCCCTGAAACAAGAGAAATATAATCTATATCATCACCATGTTTTAGCATCGCTTTGGCTACAGCAATGGCTTTTTCATTAGCGCCTTTAGCAAGTCCTTCTTTATATTTTTCCGTCTGTCCCGCTCGTATACGATTCATTTCTCTGATTCGGGCTTTATATTTCTACTCGGATCTCCGGATCTGCGCTCATATAAGTCAATCTGTTCATTACTTCAAGATGTTAATTTTTTAACTTCATCGGTACATAGATCACTGATTTTACTGATTTGCTCGACTGACAATCCTGCTTCTAACATATTCTTGATCATTTTCACTTTTTCAGCATAAGCTTTTTCGCGTTCTTCTCGGCGGCCTTTTTCTAGTCCTTCTTTATATTTTACAGTTTGGCTCGCTCGTATACGATTCATTTCCCTGATTCGGGCTTTATATTCGGCTCGGATCTCCGGATCTGAACTCATATAAGTCAATCTATCCATTGCTTCTTTCACCTCCGGGATATTCAAAAATTCTGGCGGTATTGTCTCCGGATCCCTTATAAATCTGATCCAAACCTCAAACATGTCATTTACAAAGCGCTTCGGAGTTGCCTCTAACTTCGTCAGTTCTATGATAAATTGGCGCATTTTTTCGGATGCAATTTCGATCGGATCGACTCCGTTATCTTTGTACATGCTTACTATTTCATGACAACAAGATTTTCTTTCAGTTACAGGCTCTGCTACGATCCATATCGATATAATGTTTGGAATATCGCTGTAATCCTGCCCTTCTTTCAGCTCATCTTCTCTCAATACTGCCTGATAAAATGACGCTCTGTCTCCTATATTTCCTTCATCTTGCGTTTGAATTTCTATGTGTAAAACCGTGCCATCATCTGAAGTCGCAGCGATATCCAAACGTACAGTCTTTCCATCAGGAGAAGTTTTCTTATATTCGGTCGGATCTAAAGTAATATCATTTATGTGAGGTTTGCCATTCAAAATCGCATTTAACAGACACACCAATACGCGCTTGTGGCTCCTCGCTCCGAACAAATTCGCAAAGATAAAGTCGTTCTTTACTGGCAACAAATCGACATTTTTATTTAATGGTTTTTTGCACTCATCTGTTGTTTTTCTGCTCATGAATTACGTATTCCTCTAACATACGCTGTTATTATAGCATAACTTTGAAAAAAACTGTTAACGTTTTACCGTTAGAACAGCAAAAATTGCGAGCATTTTTATAAACGATGATAAAAACAGCTCTTAGTTTACCGAGATTAAGGAAATTATTGATAAATGAGCTAGTTGGAAACCATAAAAACTTATCTCATTGAAAACAAAGAATAAAATCGGCATTTTCCATTTTCCGTCCGCAGGAGCGGTCATTTTTGTATCGTTGTAACTTATTGAAAACAAAGAGAAAGTGCCCAAAAGCTCTCCAATGACGAGTTATGAAGTAAGTACCATCCGCTCCACCATTCCAAATAGGCAAGTCGGGCATTTAGCTCAGCGGTAGAGCATTACGTTCACATCGTAGGGGTCGCAAGTTCGAACCTTGCAATGCACACCAGTGCAACAAAATCTGTTGAAATTTGAAGTAATGTTGAGGATATTTAACGGCGATTTTAGACCGATAAATTGAATCCATCATTAACTTTAAACACCTTTTATATACATTTAAATCAATTTCCAGTTTCCATTTTTCTCAGAAAATTCTCTCCAAAAGCCAAAAATTCTCCAAATAAAGGGAGTAGAAGAACATTGCCATTTCCGATTAAATCGTAAACTCTTCTCAATTTTTCTTAAAATGATCTCTGAAAAGTTCGTCAAGTTTTTTACCTATCGAATAGTACTTACTTCATAACTTTTAGTGCATTGAAATATATGGATATTTTATTAAAGAAAAAATCAAAAATTTTAGCAGAGATCGCATAAAATAGCGTGTTTTTATTGATATATCAGTATCCGAACAACTAAGGTCAGAATTCCGCTACCATCCGAGAAAGGATTTTATTCACTGAATAACCGAGTTTTTAGGTAAAATCAGAAAACTGGATATTCCAATCTATCATTTGCAATTTATTTTAAAAAGAGCCTATGATGAAAATTATGGTGAATATCCACAATTATTTAAAGAAAATCCGACGACAGCAATACTTCCTGAAGTGTTAAGACAAGATAATGTAATAGTAGAAAAGCATAAAGATAGTGTTTTTTTAAAACAGAACTAGACTCTTTACTTAAAGCTAACAGAGGTGGACACATTAGTTTTATCGGGTATGCAAACTCAAATATATGTACAGATTACAGCGGCGGATGCTTATTTTAGAGGAGTACAATGTGATTATAATTCCAAAGATAGTCTGTTCCACAAGAAAAAAAGACATACAGGGTCTATTAAGTGGATAAAAAATTATTTTGCGAAGATTATGAGTATGGATGAATTTTTATCTTATGTAAAAGGAGAGTAGATTATGGATAAAGTTTTGTTAGAGCGTGGAGATGGAGGATTATTATCTGCGCAACTTATTGATTTTATAGTTAGTGTATTAATAGATGTTTATCTAGAAGAGATGGATGATAGTTTTGCAACAGATAAAAATACAAGGAAGAATTGCTATAACGGCAGATAGTTTTACTGTAGATCCTCTATTTTTTAAGAATGGCGATATAGGAAAAATATCTGTGTAAATGATTTGGCAGTTAGTGGTGCAACTCCACTGTAGCTCATCTTAGCTATGGTAATAGAAAAAGGATTTTTAGTAAAAAAGATCTTAAAAAAAATTCTGAATAGCATAAAAGAAGCTTGTATTGAGTCTAGAGTGAAAATAGTAGCTAAAGATACAAAAAGTTATGCGACGTAGTGAAGTTGATAAAATCTTGATAAATACCACAGGAGTGGGTGTATTCAACAATAAAGCAAGAAAACTTTCTGATATACAAGAAGAGGGGGATAAAATTATTACAACAGAACCTGTATGCAATCATGGCGTATACATACTTTTTATGAGGGCTGGATTGGGCTTTGAATCAAAAGTTCTTTCCGGACTGTGCCTCTTTAAATCGAGGTATAGAAAAAATTATTTGTAAGCAATCTGATTCGATAAAGTATATGAGAGATTTAACTCGTGGTGGAGTTGGATCTATTTTTAACGAAATAACAATCAGTATTGATAAAAATATAGTTATTAAAAATTTGAATATACAGTATGAAACTGAAATGGTCTGTAAAATGCTAGCCCCTGTATTTGGCGAATGAAGAAAATATATGCGTTTTTTGTTGAGCGGATGATTGCGAAAATATTTTAAATACAATGCTCAATACTTCACCAAAACAAGGGTAGTAGGAGAAGTAATCAAAAAAAATGATATAAATTCGGTTGTTATCATAAAAAACACAGGCAAAGTACTTCCTTATCTAGAAGGAGCAGAGCTTTCGAGGTTGTGCTGATGACAATAGTTAAATACAACTCATAAAACCTATTCGTATTTCCTCTGAACGTCCCTATATTAGTCAGTCTCCACCAACCATCCGCTATCGCAGAGTTCAACATCGGATATATTACGTTACCAAACATATCGTATGGCATATCCGCGCATTCGTCCGTTACTATTATGCATGGATGATATGATCTGGCGTTATCCGAGGTATCGTATGACAGTAAATACAGTTTCCTCTCGTCATTCGCTGATATCTTAAATTTATAAATACCTTCGGTTGCATTGTACCTCCAAAACTTCTTCGGAAAATGCGACAATATCTCCTTCATCACCGGAAACGTCGATGATTTTGCCTGCTTCAATGTCTTTGAAAAAAATGCCGCTGAACTGTTCGCCTTCGCCTGCAGTAAAAACATCACCGTCGAGTCTATTGCCGCAAATGTCTTCCCGCTCCCTCTCACCGCCGCTATCGTTAAATGCCTTAAATTACCGTCATAAACCGGTGTAAACTCCTTGTACTTTCTTAGCAATTGGTTAAGCAATTGGTTTTTTTTAGGGAAGTTATCAAGGGTACCGATATGGTTTTTCAAATGCTCTTTAAATTCGTCGATAAGAGAGAGTTCACGTTCTTGTAAGGACTGACGTTTGTAAGCGGTAAGTTATTTTATGGCATGTTCGGTAACCATTTTTTGGAAGGAATTTTTTTTAGGAAGGATATTGTCTATGAAATCGAAAGTTTCATTTAAATTTTCGGGAAATGGTTGTTGAGAGTTCATGATAAAATTACCTTATAAATAGAATATATTTAGGATAAGTATTTGCAGGAACATCCCGATGAAATGAGTATCGATGACATCAAAGCTATCTCCGCCGCTAAAATTAACAACTTCCATGAAGCTCTATTCCAACAAATCTTTGTTAACCCCAATAAGGCTTACTTCTTTAATGCCCCTCTTATTAAAGCCTTCGAAAATATTATGAATGGTAAACCTACTGATTTCCAAGAACAAAATATTGAAAACTCCGGCAATTTCATTATCCAAAACTTCAGAGATGATGTCGAAAACAGTAATCTCATTAATACCTTACCTAAAAAACCTATCGATCAACTCCTTAAAGATGAGGAAAAAGCTAAAAACATCGCCTCTGAAAAATACTCAG
>CAJOEB010000007.1 GCA_905233775.1 uncultured Alphaproteobacteria bacterium
ATATATGTAAAATAGTAAATTTAAATATTATAATATGATATTAATATCGTTTTATGTTATTCTTAAACTATGTAGACATAATAAAGTGTAGCATTGGTGGGCATCTTGAATACAAACGTAATAGATTTAATTGAAACGGTTGCGACAAAAATAGGATGGCGCTTTTATCGTGCAGGAGATAGTGAAATATCCGTAATACTGGCATCGGATAAAGCCGAATATCATTTGTTAGTCGAAATGCGTCAAGATGTTTATGAAGCGCTGTATTTTTCATGCGATGTTGATGTTGAAGTACCGCATGAACAATATCAAAACGGAGCTATTGCGGTTGTAAAAGCTAACGAACATAGCTGGTTGGGGCATTTTGACCTTATTTCTGCTGATAATCATATAATGTATTCTCTTACAATTCCCTTTGCTTCTGCTTTTAACTTCGATGAAATCAATACTGAATCACTGCTTAATATTGTTCTGGATGAATGTGATAGGTTTCGACAATATTTTGCTATGGCTATGAATGAAAATGGAGCAATGTCAGATCTATCGATAAATACGCTATTTTTCGAAGCACTTGGAGAAGCTTAGAAAAACAATTTTATAGATCTATAACTTATGTGTTTTTATGGATCCAGAGTAGTAAAGTTAAAAATCAATGCTGACTTGAATGTATATTAATAGTATAACTGGAGAGCTTATACTTACACCGATAATAATGCGTTGCTGTGTTGTTTGGAGGAAATAAGAAATATCATCACTGCGTCTCTGAATCTTACTCGCTACAAGATATGTAGAAGCTTTAGCTTTGTTCTTTTAGCTTGTAGAAACGATAACGATCGTTCATGAAAAAGAGTAGAGAAGAACATAAAACGCAAGCTCGATTAGAATATCGTTATACTGACGTGTTTTTTTCTTGTTATCTGATGTTAATGTATGATGTAGTGTGTAATTTGATGTGACACATTTACGACTATAGTATAAAGAAAGTTGAGAAAGATATTTGGATAGAAGATTCCAAAATATTTGCTGAAAACTTGCAAAATTTGTCCTGAAAAATAAGAGAACTCCCCCCCCGTGGGTGCTATTACTACTGTTGAATAATAGTTTATATTATGTGTTATTCATCTGTTTTGTATCGTTCATCGGTAATATCCTTTTTCATTTTTATAATAACAATATGTGTTTTATCTAAGTGTAGTTAAGAAAAAGATAAAAGTTTGTAAAATAATCAAAAATCACAAAAAAACAATGATATTTACAGATTTCGTGATTTATTTGAGTAATAAAATTGCGCGTACTTCATCTATTACGCATCACAGAAAGCCAAAAACAGAGTTGCTGTTACTTCTCTAAGTCGCCGCTACTCCTCTAATTGGGTATCATTTTTCTTAAATCGCGAAAAAATCACATACATCATTGGAACGATAAATAAAGTAAACAATGTACCAAATGACATTCCGCCGACTATTGCCCAACCGATCTGCCTACGTGCTGCTGCGCCTGCTCCGCTTGCAAGTGCCAAAGGTATTGATCCGATAACCATAGCAAAAGTTGTCATGAGAATAGGGCGAAGTCTTAAATGAGCTGCTTCTTTTACTGCTTCAAGCACATTTTTTCCTTTTTCTTGTAAAGCATTTGCGAAATCAACGATCAAAATACCGTGTTTTGTTATTAATCCTATAAGAGTAACCAGTCCAACTTTTGAATAAATGTTCAAAGTACCGCCGGGAACAATAAAAAGAGTGACTAATGCTCCTGTTAGCGAGAAAGGAACACTGAGCATTATAATAAATGGGTCTATAAAGCTTTCGAATTGTGCTGCAAGTACCAAAAACACGAATATTAATGCCAGCAAAAACACCAAAACGATTTGTCGGCTTTCTTCTATATAACTTTTTGTTGCACCTGAGAAAGTGAGTTGTATCGTGTCAGGAAGCATCGTTGTTTTTAATTTATTCAGATCGTCGATAACTGTTCCCATTGTATAACCGCTTGCGATATCGCCGAAAACCATAATTGACATCATCTGATTATAGTGATTTACCCCCATAGGAGATTGACGTTCTCTTATACTTATTAAATCAGCAACGGAAACCATTTTTGGTTCATTATCCATCGTTTGCAATTTAGACTTTACGAGCATTCTGGACAGATCTTCCGGTGTTTGTCGTAAGCTTTTTTCTGCCTGAACAAACAATTCGTCGCGTTTTGCTTCTCTCTGAACGTTGGCTGCCTTTTGTCCTCTTACAAAATACGCGATTGTAGTTACAACATCATCAACAGATACACCAAGCGATGCGGCTTTATCTCGGTCTATATCTATAACATATTCCTGCTGAGGTGTGAGTAAACTTGAACGCATTGGATGTTGTACTCCTGGATAGCTTGCTTGCAAAGAGTATAAGAAGCGCCGTCCGAATTTTTCAAGATATTCCAAGCTTTGGTTAGTTTGTAATACAAAATCGATAGATTCTTTATCTGAAGAACCTCTTCCGGCACTTGCAGAACAAGGAACGCCTGTAACTTGTCTCAAAGAAGGAATAATAACTTCTGCAATTTCTTTTGTGGATTTATTGCGCTTATCCCAATCGACTACTTGAACCCATCCTTCTATCTGACTTGTATCAGCTTTTAACCAACGATTTTCTATAAACGGAGTTCCTGCAACAATTGCATCAACGATTTCAGCGTTCTTTTTCATAAATTCATACGACGCTCCTACAGGACCGTTGCCTACAAATGATATAACTCCTGTATCTTCTGCCGGTTTGCTTTCGGATGGTATCAAATATGCAGCCAGCAAACCAACCGCGGAAACTATTGCTCCGATGCTTAATACTATATTTCTGTGTCCAAGAGATATTCCTAACCATTCAGAATATTTGTTTTCAATTGTTTTTAAAATGTTATGTTGAACTATGTATGCTATTCGCCAAAATCTGGATGTTACTTTTTGTCTGCGGGACTCCAACAGTTTTGAACACATCATTGGTGATAATGTTACTGCGATAAATCCGGAGATCAAAACGGCACCCGACAATGTAAGAGCGAATTCTTTGAAGTATTTTCCGATTTTTCCCGGAGTTAATCCTATTGGTATATAAGCTGTTGCAAGCGTTAATGTCATAGCTATAATCGAGAAAAATATCTCTTTTGATCCGATGATTGCTGCTTTCATTCTGGATAATCCGAGTTCTATGTGTCTATGAATATTTTCTAAAACAACAATCGCGTCATCAACAACAAGTCCCACAGCCAGAACCATTGCTAGCATTGTGAATGTATTAATCGAGAAATCAAACATATACAACAAAGAGAAAGTTCCCAACAAAGATACCGGAATTGTAACGATAGGTATTAATGTCGCTCTGAATGACCACAGAAACAAAAATACAACCAATATAACGAGAAAAGCCGACTCAAAAATCGCTCGATACACGTTATTCATAGATGCGTTGATGTCCTTTGCTTCATCTATAGCGATAACGGCTTCTGTTCCTGAGGGCAACATCTCTCTTATTTCCGGCATAATCTTATTTACGGAAGCACTAATATCTATTGGATTTGCAGTTGATTGCTTTGTTATTGAGAGTGTAACGCATTCTTCTCCATTGAACCAAGAACCTTCTCTTATGTCGTCAGGAACGAGCATGGCTTTTCCGACGTCTTTAATACGAACGATTTTTTCCTTTCCGTGTGATGGAAGAACAACCTCGTCAAAGTCTTCGGGACGCGTAAGTTCACCGTTTACCGTAAGCATGTATTCACGATCTTTACTAATTAAACGACCACAAGGTTTTTGAACATGTTGAGTTGGTATCGCTTCAACCACATCTGCGGGCGTATATCCATATGCAGCCAGTTTTTGCGGGTCGAGAAAAATTCTCATGCTCTTTATATTTCCACCGCTTAAAATAGCTCGACCAACACCCGGAATAACCTCAAATCGAGACTTAACATATCGTTCTATATAGTCATGCAAATCATCGATAGATCGCTTTTTGCTGGTAAATCCAACGACTATACCAGCGCTTGTATCAGAGCTATCTTTTCTTATGATAGGTTCTGGAATACCATGCGGAAGTTGGTTCCTTACAAGGGACAATCTATCTCTGACATCGGAAGCTGCTCCATCAGGATTTCTATCAGGAGAAAATTCTATGGTTATCTCGCTTTTTTCATTGCTACTGTGTGATGTTATAAGCTCTGCTCCCGGAATTGTTGCAAATTGACCTTCCAAAATTTTTGTAATCTGAGCTTCAACTACTTTTGGACTTGCTCCATGAAACTCAGTTTCGATAGAAATATTGGACTTCTCGACTTTAGGATCTTTGCGCACGGGAAGTCGACTTTGGCATACAAGACCAAGCACAACTATCATTAATGTTAACACAGTTGAAAATACAGGGCGTCTAATACAAAGTTCAGTTATTTCCATTTTTCAGCCCTTTTTTCCCTTTGGTGCTGCTCCGTTTTTTTCTTTTGAATTCTTTTTCATTTGCTCTCGGAGTTGCTGTATTCTTCTTTTCTTAAGTTGCTCAAAGTATTCTGCTGTTTTTATTGATACACCGCGACCGTCAAGAACACCTTGCTGACCTGATGTAACAATTGTCTCACCTTCGTTAACACCTGTTATAATTTCTATCATTCCGTTTTTACGTACTCCTGTTGTAACAAGAGTTCGAACAGCTATACCCTCGATAATTCGATACAAATAGTCTTCATCTCCTGATTTCTCCAAAGAAGATTCCGGCACCAGTATGCCTTTTTGGCTTTCGTCCGGTATGATTTTTATACTTACAAAACGTCCTGGTTTTAGGGTAGGAAATGCTTGTGCGATTTCTTCGGAAACATCAAGCAATGCTCTAACATTAAAACTATGCGAAATTCTGTCGCTTTCAGGATCTATTGCTATGATTTTGGCACTTACTTCTTGCGTCTTATCGCCACCAACCAAAACTTTTACTTCCTGCCCGACATATACGTGTTTAATATCCGCTTCTATTACTTTGAAATCCACTTTCAGAGGGTTGCAATCAACCAATTTTACCAATTCATTACCGGGGGTAACAAATTGCCCTTCGCTTACTTCTTTCAGACCGATAATTCCATCAAACGGTGCGATTATTTTATGCTTTTCAAGAACATTTTTGCACGATTCTACCTTAGCTGCGTTAACATCCATTTCAGCTTTCAATCTATCTCTGTTAACACGTGCCATAACACCTCTATCAGCGAGTTTTTCAACCGGTTCAAATTCGCTTTTAGCCTTGCGATAGTATGCTTCGGCTTCCATCAGACTGGCTCTAGCTGCCGCATCATCCAGTTCTATTAAAAGATCGCCTTTTTTTACTGTCGTACCTTCCGTAAAATGGATTTTCGATATTACAGAGTTCACTTCCGATTTTATAACGACGGAATTGTATGGTCGTAAGGTTCCGATTGCATCTATATATCTTATAACTGATCCCAATTCCGCTTTTGCAACAGTAACGGGAGGCAGATTGTTATCGATATTAGTAATTTTCTTACTGAAAATCTTATAAACAAGCATAATTGCAATTAAAATCGCGAGCACAAAAATATACGCAACCTTCTTTGCTTTAAATAAGGTTGGGACTTTTTGCAACCATTTAACCATTTCTGAGAACAATTCCATCATATTTTTTACACTCTTAAAGTGACTTTATTATAATAGCATATCAACTAAAAGTTAAAAAACCGTCATTTTTTGTAAACAAACAAAGAAAATTTGTATAAATTTAGATTTTTTTCAAAAATTATCTGTTTTTTTATAAAATTACCATTTGAGGGCTTGTTTTTTCTTTCTTATAACGGTATTTTACTACCCTAAGCGTAGGTTACCAGCGGTTCAATATTGTTGTTCTATTTCGTGTTTACAGAGGTTTCAGTATGATCAGAACGTTCACGGAGCGTAAAAGGTTTAGAAAAAATTTCGGACGAATTAAGGAGGTAGCAACGCTACCAAACCTTATAGAGTTGCAAAGAGCGTCATATGACACTTTTCTGCATTCTGAAAAGACAAAGAATAAGAGAGAAGATATAGGACTTGAAGAAGCTTTTAAGGATACTTTTCCGATAAAAGATAACAGCGGACGAGCTCAACTTGATTTTTGCAGCTATCATTTTGATGAGCCGAAATATACTGAAGATGAATGTCGTAATCGTGGTTTAACATATGCGGCACCTTTGAGAGCGGTTTTTCGTTTGATTGTTTGGTGTACTGATGAGGAAACAGGCGAAAGAACCATAAAAGATATCAAAGAACAAGATGTCTATGTTTGCGATTTGCCTTTGATGACTGACAGCGGTACGTTCATTATTAACGGAATTGAGCGTGTTATCGTTTCACAAATGCAAAGATCTCCCGGTGTTTTCTTTGATCATGATCATGGAAAGACACATACGTCGGGCAAATATCTGTTTGCTGCGCATGTAATACCTTATAAAGGAGCATGGCTGGATTTTGAATTCGATGCTAAGGATCTCATATATATAAGAATCGACAGAAGAAGGAAGTTGCTTGTATCAACTTTGCTGCTTGCTTTAGATTCTGCGGAAACTGAAGAGATGAGAGCGAAGAACCCTGATAAAGAGTTCAAGTCATCAGAACTTCAAGGAATGAGCCGAGAAGAAATCCTTTCTTATTTTTATGATAATTACGAAATTAAGTGTCTCAAAAATGGAGTTCTTTCCAGAGCGTTTGATGAAAAGCATTGGAAAGGCGTCAGATTAGAAAAAGACTTAATCGATGCAAAAACAGGTGAAGTCGTACTGAAAACAGGTGAAAAAGTTACGACAAGAACTGCAAAAAAGCTCAAAGAAAATGGTCTTGAAAATGTTGTTGTATTTGCCGAAGATTTAGTTGGAAAATACAATGCTTTTGATATTATCGATAAAGACAACGGACTTATTATCGCTGAAGCAGGGGACGAGCTAACTGAGGAGCTTATTACTAAAATTCTTGAAAAAGAAAAATCTTTCTCTGTTCTACTTATCGATCATACGGAAATTGGCGGATATATCAGAAATACCCTGGCGATCGACAAATGCAATAACAGAGAAGAAGCAATGATCGAGATATTTAGAGTTATGCGTCCGGGCGAACCTGCTACTCTCGATTCTGCTCAAGAGTTATTTAATAATTCTTTGTTCTTTAATGAAGACAGATATGATTTGTCAACTGTCGGACGCGTCAAAATGAATGAGCGTCTTGGCATTGATGAACCAGAGACTTTAGGAATTCTTACAAAGGCAGATATTCTGAAAATTCTCAAGATTTTGCACGAGTTAAAGGACGGTATCGGTGAAATTGATGACATTGATAACCTCGCTAACAGAAGAGTACGTTCAGTTGGTGAATTGCTTGAAAACCAGTTCCGTATCGGATTTGCGAGAATGGATCGTGCAATTAAAGAGCGTATGGCATCTGTTGATATAGAAAACGCGGTACCAAATGACATTGTAAACGCAAAACCAATTGCTTCAGCAATCAGAGAATTCTTTGGATTGTCTCAGTTATCGCAATTCATGGACCAAACTAACCCTCTGGCGGAAATTACACATAAACGTCGTATATCTGCGTTGGGTCCTGGTGGTTTGACTCGTGACAGAGCAGGATTTGATGTTCGAGACGTTCATACAACCCACTATGGTCGTATATGTCCTATTGAAACGCCTGAAGGTCAGAATATTGGTCTTATTAACTCATTGGCAGTATTTGCTCGCATCAACAGATATGGTTTTATCGAGACCCCATATCGCAAAGTAAAAGACGGAAAGCTAACGAATGAAGTTGTGTATCTTTCAGCAACGGAAGAAGTAAAACACACAATCGCCCAGGCTAATGCGGCAGTTGGTGCCGACGGCAAGTTTTTAGATGAATTCGTTACTTGCAGAAAAGCGGGAGAGTTTACAAACGCGCCTGTCAGCGAAATTGATTTTATAGACGTTTCTCCTAAGCAGATTGTTTCTATTGCAGCAACATTAATTCCGTTTATTGAAAACGACGATGCCAGCCGAGCTCTTATGGGTGCGAACATGCAACGCCAGGCAGTTCCTTTGTTGCGTGGGCAGGCTCCTTTAGTCGGTACAGGCATGGAAAAGGTTGTAGCGTACGATTCCGGCGTGTCTGTTATTGCGAAACACGATGGTATTGTTGATCAAGTAAGTGCGGATAGAATTGTTATCAGAACTACGGGAGATAAAACAGACGTTGGTGTTGATATATATAATCTCAGAAAGTTCAAGAGATCTAACCACAGCACTTGTTTGAACCAAAGACCGTTGGTTGAAAAGGGAGATGTTATCAAAGCCGGTGATGTTATCG
This sequence comes from uncultured Alphaproteobacteria bacterium, assembly GCA_905233775.1. Lineage (GTDB taxonomy): Bacteria > Pseudomonadota > Alphaproteobacteria > UBA3830 > UBA3830 > BNWE01. The sequence continues at coordinate 8,348 of CAJOEB010000007.1, forward strand.
CAGATGGTGCAGGAACAGAACTTGGTGAATTGGCTCTTGGACAGAATGTTCTTGTCGGATTTCTTCCATGGCATGGCTATACGTTTGAAGATGCTATAATAATTTCCGAAAGATTGGTTCAGGACGATTATTTTACGTCAATCCATATCGAAGAATTTGAGATAATGGCACGAGATACCAAACTTGGAAACGAAGAAATTACTCGAGATATTCCAAACGTATCCGATGACGCTCTGAGAAACCTCGATGAGGCTGGTATTGTGCATATTGGCGCGGAAGTTCAGGCAGGCGATATATTGGTCGGTAAAGTCACACCAAAAGGTGAATCGGCAATGACTCCTGAAGAGAAGCTTTTGCGAGCGATTTTCGGAGAAAGAGCAGCAGATGTCAGAGATTCTTCTTTACGAGTACCACCTGGCGTGCGAGGAACAGTTGTAGACGTAAAAATCTTCTCCAGAAGTGGTATTGAGAAAGATGAAAGAGCTATTGCGATAGAGAGAAGAGAGATCGAGAACTACAAAAATGATCTCGATGCTGAGAAAAAGATCGTGGAAGACGTATATTACAGCAGATTGCGTGAGAAATTGCTTGGACAGAAGGTTGTCTCGTCTCCTGTAAGCGGAAAAGTCGATAAAATTACGGAAGAATATCTTAATTCCATGACCAGAGGGCAGTGGCGTCAAATAGTTGTAAAAGACAAAGATGTTGCGGCCGAAATCGTTGGATTGCATAGCGATTTGAACGAAATTCTTTCGAAATTACATAAAACGTTCGATGAAAAAGTCGAAAAATTACGTAAAGGCGATGATCTTCCTCCGGGTGTGTTGAAAATGGTGAAAGTTTATATCGCAGATAAGCGTAAATTGCAGCCTGGAGATAAACTTGCGGGACGTCATGGAAACAAGGGTATCGTTTCGAAAATTCTTCCTGTTGAAGATATGCCTCATCTGGAAGACGGGACTCCTTTGGATATCATATTGAACCCACTGGGCGTCACATCTCGTATGAATGTCGGACAAACGCTGGAAACTCATCTCGGATGGGCATCAAAGGGATTGGGACGTCGTGTACGAGAGATCATCGAGAATGTTCAGTCTGATAAAGAGTTGCTAAAAGCTTTGAAAAAAGAGCTAACCGACATTTATAATGATGAAGAAGATAAAAAAGACATAGCGGAATTATCTGATTATGAGCTTGTCGAGTTTGCTACGCACGTAACAAACGGTGTACCTGTTTCTACTCCTGTTTTTGATGGTGCGCGTGAGCAAGATATCAACGCAGCATTGAAAAAGGCTGGACTGGATACTTCGGGACAAGTTACTTTATACGATGGGCGTACGGGTGAGAAGTTTGATCGCCAGGTGACTGTCGGATGCATATACATGCTGAAATTACACCACATGGTTGATGATAAAATCCACGCGCGTTCAATTGGACCGTACAGTCTTGTTACACAGCAACCTCTTGGTGGTAAAGCGCAATTCGGCGGTCAAAGGTTCGGAGAAATGGAGGTCTGGGCGTTGCAGGCTTACGGTGCGGCGTATACGCTTCAAGAAATTCTAACTGTAAAATCAGATGATGTAACAGGCAGAACAAAAGCCTATGAGTCCATAATCAAGGGAGATGAGAATATCGTTCCTGGTATCCCTGAATCGTTTAATGTTCTCATGAAAGAATTGTGCGGATTAGGTTTGAACTTCGAATTCCAGCAAGATGCGGTTTCAGAAGAACATGCGGAAAATCATAAAGTTGATGCTTAATTTATAGGACGGAAAAATGGCAGATAATCAGTTACAGAAGATTTTTGGTCAGGTCAGTAATCTTAACAGCTTTGATGCTATCAGGGTTTCTATTTCCAGTCCTGATAGAATTAGATCTTGGTCGTTTGGTGAAGTCAAAAAACCTGAAACAATCAATTACAGAACCTTTAAACCTGAGAAAGATGGTTTATTTTGTTCTCGTATATTCGGTCCTGTAAAGGATTACGAATGTTTGTGCGGAAAATATAAACGCATGAAGTATCGCGGTATCATTTGCGAGAAATGCGGTGTTGAAGTAACCCTATCCAAGGTTCGTAGAGAGCGTATGGGACATATTGAGCTTGCGTCTCCTGTAGCTCATATTTGGTTTACAAAATCACCTCCAAGCAGAATTGCGTTGCTGTTGGATATAACATCAAGCGAAATGGATAAAATTCTCTATTTTGAGAACTATGTTGTTATTGATCCGGGTGTAACACCTCTAAAACAGTATCAATTGATATCCGAAGAAGATTATTATAAGGCGCAAGACGATTACGGCGAGGATTCTTTTGTTGCCGGAATTGGTGCAGAGGCTCTTCGTACAATGCTCGCAAATCTTGATCTTAAGGCAGAAAAGGAAAAATTACGCCTTGAGCTAAAAGAGACCAATTCGGATATGAAGCGTCGTCGTCTTGTAAAGCGTCTTAAACTGGTAGAGGCGTTTCTTAACTCTGATACACGTCCTGAGTGGATGATATTGCAGTGTATCCCTGTTATTCCGCCTGAATTGCGCCCATTGGTTCCGTTAGACGGTGGTCGGTTTGCAACATCCGATTTGAACGACTTATATCGTCGTGTTATCAATAGAAATAACCGTTTGAAGAGACTGCTTGAGCTTAAAGCCCCTGATATTATCGTTAAAAACGAGAAAAGAATGCTGCAAGAAGCTGTCGACGCGCTGTTTGATAATGGTCGCCGCGGAAAAGTTGTTACAGGAACGAGCAAACGTCCTCTCAAGTCGTTATCGAGCATGTTGCGAGGTAAGCAAGGTCGTTTCCGTCAAAACCTTCTTGGTAAACGCGTCGATTATTCGGGTCGTTCAGTTATTATTGTGGGGCCTGAATTAAAACTGCATCAATGTGGTATTCCTAAGAGGATGGCATTAGAGCTTTTCCAGCCGTTTATTTATTCCAGATTGGAGAGGTACGGTCTTGCGACAACGTTAAAAGCTGCAAAAAGAATGGTCGAAAAGGGACGTCCCGAAGTTTGGGATATCTTGGAAGAAGTCATCAAGGAACATCCTGTCCTTCTGAACCGTGCACCTACATTGCACAGACTTGGTATTCAAGCATTCGAACCGGTTTTGGTAGAGGGAAAAGCAATAAAACTGCATCCGTTGGTTTGTACGGCATTCAACGCAGACTTCGATGGTGACCAAATGGCAGTTCACGTTCCGTTGTCTCTCGAAGCTCAGTTGGAATCGCGTGTACTTATGATGTCTACTAACAACATCCTCAGTCCATCAAGCGGTCGTCCTATTATTCTTCCGACAAAAGACATTGTTCTTGGTATTTATTACATTACGATGGAATTACCGGGAGAACCCGGCGAAGGTATGTGTTTTGCAACAATTGGTGAGATTGAGCATGCTTTGCAGGAAAAAGTTATCACTCTGCATAGTAAGATAAAAGCGAGATATCATCAGGTACAAGAAGATGGTTCATACAAGACTATGACCGTTGATACTACGCCGGGACGTATGATTTTGTCTCAAGCGTTACCAAAACATCCGAAAATCGAGTTTTCTCTGATTAATAGATTGATTACGACAAAAGAATTAGGAGCGGTTGTCGAAACTGTATATCGTATTTGCGGGCAGAAAAGTGCCGTTATCTTTTCAGATAAATTGAAGGATCTCGGTTTCTACTATGCTACGGTGTCAGGTCTTTCATATGGTAAAGATGATTTGGTCATTCCGCCGGAGAAAAAGAAAATCGTTGAAGCCACACGAAAGGCGGTTAACGAATACGAACGCCAGTATATGGACGGTTTAATCACTGCAGGTGAGCGCTATAACAAAGTCGTTGACGCTTGGGCAGTTTGCAGCGATAAAGTCGCTGATGCAATGATGAAAGGCATGTCCAAGATTGAGAAGGGCGTACCAATGAACTCCGCGTATATGATGGCGCATTCAGGTGCTCGTGGTTCTGTAACTCAGATGAGACAGGTCGCTGGTATGCGAGGTCTTATGGCGAAACCAAGCGGAGAAATTATCGAAACGCCTATTATTTCGAACTTTAAAGAAGGTCTTACGGTTTTGGAGTACTTCACGTCAACCCATGGAGCCAGAAAAGGTATGGCGGATACAGCGTTGAAGACGGCGAACTCCGGATACCTGACCCGTCGTTTGGTCGATGTCGCGCAAGATTGCGTTGTTGTTCAAGACGATTGCGGAACAACAAAAGGAATTATGATGAAAGATATCATTTCCGGTGGTGATGTTATTGCGCCTCTATCCGAACGTATTTTGGGAAGAACTGCAGCTCGTGATGTTGTGGATCAATCCACAGGTAAAGTAATTGTGAAAGCAGGAGAGCTTATCGATGAAGCATTAGTTGCGAAAATCGAAGAAGCCGGTGTTAATGAAGTCTATATCAGATCAATTCTTACCTGTGAATGCAAAGATGGTATTTGCGCGACATGTTATGGTCGTGACCTTGCACGAGGGACAAAAGTAAGCATTGGCGAGGCAGTTGGTGTTGTCGCTGCTCAGTCTATCGGAGAACCGGGAACTCAGCTGACAATGCGTACATTCCACATTGGAGGAACTGCGCAAAAGGGTGCTGAAATGTCTTCCATTGATGCGACATATGATTGTACGGTTGCTATTCGCGGTGCGAAAACTGTTACAAACAGCGATAAGCAAGTGATTATAATGAACCGTAATGCTGAAATTGCAATGTTAGATGCAAAAGGCAAAGAGCGTGCTCTACATAAACTGCCGTTTGGTTCCAGATTGTATGTAAAAGATGGCGAAAAAGTTCAGAAAGGTGCAAAATTGGCGGATTGGGATCAGTTTACATCGCCAATTCTTACTGAAAGAGCAGGAAAAGTGCAGTGTCTCGACTTAATTGAGGGCGTTTCCTTAAAAGAAGCTATCGATGAATCAACAGGTGTATCAACATATGTCGTTTCAGATTGGCGTCAACATGCCAGATATGCGGATTTGAAACCTAGAATTGTTTTATTGGATGATGAAGGCAATCCTCTTCTTCTTCCTAATGGCCAGGAGATCCGTTATGCGCTAAGTCCAGACGCTATTTTGGCAGTAAAAACGGGTGATATGGTAAAAGTTGGCGATGTTTTAGCTCGTGTTCCACGCGAAACGTCGAAAACAAAGGATATTACCGGTGGTCTTCCGCGTGTTTCTGAGTTGTTTGAAGCTCGTATGCCAAAGGATCCGGCGATTATCAGCGAGTGCGATGGTCGTGTTGAATTCGGTAAAGATTACAAGGGCAAGAAACGCATTATCGTTCATCCGGAAGATGAATCTATGAACCCTATTGAGTATTTGGTTCCAAGATGGCGTCAAGTTGCTGTAAAAGAAGGTGATACTGTCGTTAAAGGCGATGTTTTGGTCGATGGAAACAAGGCGCCTCATGATATTCTGCGAGTTCTTGGTGTTGAAGCATTGGCTGAATATTTGATCAATGAAATTCAGGATGTTTACAGATTGCAAGGTGTAAAAATCAACGATAAACATATCGAGATTATTGTCAGACAGATGTTGCAGAAGGTAAAAATCTCAGCTCCCGGAGATACGACTTTCTTAGTCGATGAACAAGTAGATCGTTCAGACTTTGAAGAAGAGAATAAGCGTATAATAAAAGAAGGCGGAGCGCCGGCAACTGCATATCCGATACTTCAAGGTATAACAAAAGCGTCTTTGCAAACGAAATCGTTTATTTCTGCAGCATCCTTCCAAGAGACAACGCGAGTACTCACGGAAGCAGCGATTACAGGAAAAGTCGATAGATTGCATGGATTGAAAGAGAATGTTTTGGTAGGACGTTTAATTCCTGCCGGTACGGGTCTGGTGATGAATAAGATCCGTAAAACAGCTTTGGCGCGTGATGCAGAAGCGATTGCGCAAAGTGAAAAACAATAAGTTTCACGCATACAGTAATTGTGAGGTTATCCATTCTTCCTCCTATATTGTTTGTATTTGTCCTTACTTTTATTGTGTGCGTGGAATTCATCATTATTTTTAGAATTGTCGCGAAAGTCTGAGATAGTATATAGTATTTTGAAATCTTAGCTTTTCAGGATATAAATACTTTTAATACTTTCGCAAGACTTTATTGTCGGAGTGTAGCTCAGCCTGGTAGAGCACTGTCTTCGGGTGGCAGGGACCGGAGGTTCAAATCCTCTCACTCCGACCAATAGCAATATAACTACAATAACGATATAAGTAATTGCGAAAATCATTTTATGCGTTTTTTATGTAATCATAATCAGAGTCTTCCAAATGCCATTTTCGACTTTCGCAAGATCCCTATTAAGTAATTGCGACTTAGCTATAACTTTAGCTGTAACAATGGATTACTCTTGTTTTGCAGGAAATAATCCTGGTTTTGGAACTATGATTAGTCTATAGGTGAAGAGGTCTTTTATCCATTCTTGACCTGGAACTATCTGAGGTTCCAATAAGAAAAATCCTAATTTATTTTTACTGTAATTCTTCCAACTTCTTCTATACCAATATCTTATGAGGATTCTCTCATCACCATCTCTGCTACAAGTTAAATCAGGAAATATTGAAAATATTTGAGATTTTGTCTTTATTGTTACAGAACCAATAGAATAGCCTAGAAAATCATCTAATGAATTTCCTTTTTCTGTAGCAGTACTTATAGCTGTCCAAGAGCTCTGCCATTGGTAGTTATCATCGCTCAATCTTTTCGCATAAAGCCATTCTATAACAGGATATATCCCTAATGGCCATGGATAACACATTGAATTTGAATGAAATAGATTGAGACAACTAGCAAAAGTTATGCGTTTCAAATCGTTTTGTGTTAATTGCTTGTCTTCTCGTGAATTACTCAGCTGCTGCATTATGCTTGCAGCAAGATATGTCGATGACTTTATTTTATCTTTTAACTCATAGAAACGATGATGATCACAAACGAAGAGAAGAAGACTGATCAAGATGGGAATAGAAAGCGCAAATTCGATGAGGATGCCACTTTATTATAACGATGCGTACTACCTTTTCTGCTGCCCTTGTGATAGCAGCTGCCATTTCTTCTGTTTTCTTTACAACACAATCCGGATCTAAGACTCAATCCGAGATGAAGATACGATATACCATATTTATAACATGATCTTAGATTAATATACGATCTGAGTTTTGTAAATAATCTGGATTTAGTAAGTGATCTTAGATTAAGACATGATCTGAATACAGTACGTAATTTAGAT
>CAJOEB010000008.1 GCA_905233775.1 uncultured Alphaproteobacteria bacterium
ACATATTCCGTAGAATATCGCTCATAGTATTTCAGTCCTCTCTGGATATATTCGTTACGCTCGTCGTTTGTTTCTCCGTGAAGTAATGCTACAAACTGCTGCGTAGCATACACCTGACCAACCGTTGTAACCGGTTCGAGTCGTGCGGCTCTGTTTATATGGCCTCCATAGAAATTCATTTTCTTAATAAACGGATCCATAGCTATAAATACAGGTCCTGAATGCAATGAAATTCTGGCTCTTATAGGAAATGGAAATTCCGGATATTTCTTGCCCAATGACTCTATAATATCGCAATATCTAAGACCGAAATCCGCAATTTTTATTGCGCTATCAGCAACTGCAAACACAGCATCACCCCAAGTGTTCAGTGATTCCAAATCCATTCCGATTTTCTCCATAGCTTTGTTCAATTTATCTAGGAAATCAAGGAAAGATGGAATATGCTCGTCTTGCAATTTACTGTATCCTGAAAGATCAGAGAACATCATCGATTTTATAACACGATCAGGAGACTTCGATATAAACGGATCAAAGGATATTGTTCCCTGCTGTTTCGTAACAAGTGTTGGATCAATCTTTTCGACTGCTCCGTCAGAATTACTGATTTCATCCAAATCGATTAGATGTAAAGTGCTAATATTCGACCATCTATCAATAAAATCAGCAGGTCCGCCCGGTAATGATTCAGTACGCGAATGCCAAACCGCCATCAAATGAGGCTCTGTCGTTAAAAACTTACCTCGCATAACCGCGCTGCCGTGCATAACGTGATTTGAAAACCGATACAACATATCATGGCCGAGATATTTGTCTTCGCAAGCAAAACTTACTGTATGAGCTGTTGCTAAAACTTTCTCAAAACGTTTTTCCCAACGAGGTCCCGCATGTCTTACGTTTGTTTCAATAAAATCCGATATAGAAAACGGCAAAATGATGTTTATTTCTCCGCCCAAACTTTGCAATGCTTCAATAAATATAATATCAGCACCGCAAGATGCTGAACTGTAACCGATTTTTGCATCAATTTCTTTCAATTTTTCCGTGATAATTCGTTTAACATCGTTTTCTATATCAGGCGGAAACAATGCAGTCTGGAAACTCGGATGGTCAATTGCATGTCCCGTGAAAACAACAATTGTAGGCGGAACTAATATTTCAAGTGCCTGATTTGGTACCTTAAAACCCGCATCTCTCAAGAAATACAGCTGCTGTCTTGCCGTAACAACAGCAATATAGTTGACAGTCTCTCGCTGTTTCATCGCCTCTTCATATAATTTGCAAGCGTCATCTTCTCTTCCAAGCAACAATTGTGCTTCAGCAAGGTCTATAAGCTCACCAAATGATGCCTCTAAACCATAAGGAGGAAGGAGTTTCAAGACATCTGCCGCTAATTTTTTCGCTTGAGCATCATCGCCTGTAAGCCAGGACAACCACGCAGCGTTCATACCTGTTGATGTCTGCTTATCTCTATTAAATGACGCTAAATACAGTTCACGAGATAATTCAAGATCTCTACAATGGTGAGAATACTTCCATGATTCTTTGAAAATCAAACCTATTCCGCTAAGTAATTCCGGCGATTCTTCTTTCATAACCGGGCTTTTGCACAGATCTTCTACTAAAAGCATCATATTGCCCGTAGCTTCATCCAACTGAGGTTGAACTCCGAGAATTTTGTAGACCATATTTTTACATTCATCTACAGCTCCTGTCTTCAGAAGTACTAACGCATATGCTTGAGCCAGCTCTTTGTTTTCCGGATCTTTGTTAAATGCTTTTTTTGCTATGGTATGAGCCTTAAACATATGCCCTGTAGCTATTAATGTTGCGATTTGTTTTTCTATTCCTTCACATTTAGTGGCAGCAATAATCTCTTCATCATCTTCATCATCGTCATCTTCTTCCGGAATAACATCTCCCTTTTGCGGTGCAGATGCCGCCTCGATTGGTTGTTCTGTCGATTGTGCGGAAGTTTTTATCGTTTGTTCGGAAGCTGTTGTATTTGCTTCTTCATTTTTAGCATCACCAGATACAGACTTATCTGATGTCCCATCCTCTCTGATGTACGTTATTCTCTCATCATATAATTCGTCTGAGTGTTTTGATGTTTCATTACCACTTTTAAAATCAGCCTTATTATCAACTTTATCACCAGATTTATCATCAGAAGATTTTGATCTTATTTCCGTTGTTGTAGCAGATACATCAGTTTGTTTTTCAGAATTCTGCTGTTTTTCCGATTTTGTTTCGGTATTTTCGGTATTCTTTGTATCTTCTGTTACAGTTCCTTCGCCTGTTTTCTTATCTTTATCTTTCGACATTTGCAAATTCCCATTTAACAAATCTATTACTCATAGCAATATATAGGATAAACAAAAAAACTTAACTTTTGGTAAAAAATTAAATTAAATTATTCAATAAAAAATTAACTATTTTATGCGTAAAATAACAAGAAAAACGGGTTTTATAAAAATGGCGGAAACAGCAGAACAAATTGTTACACATAGGCAGGCAAAAATTCTGGTGATAGATGATCATGAAAGCGCAAGAAATCTGCTAAAAAGAAGACTGGCCATATACGGGTATGAAGTATTACCCGCAGGAGACTCTGAACGTGCGTTGAAACTTCTGCAAACTCAACCAATTGATGTTATCTTTCTGAACATGTTTCTAGGAGGAAAAAGCAGCTACGATTTTTTGAAAACTCTTAAAGACAACGAAAAATTAAAAGCTATTCCGGTTATTATGATGTCCAGCGACAGCGATATGGAACTCATCGTACGGTGTATTGAAGCCGGTGCGGAAGATTATATGGTGAAGCCTCTAAATCAGACACTTTTGAGAGCGCGACTTTCCAATTGTATCGCGAGAAAAGAAGCATATGATAAAGAAATAGCGTATCTGGCCAAGATTGAACAAGGACAAAAACAAATCGTTGCACAAGAAAAAATGGCATCAATTGGTGTTTTAGTCAGTTCTATATCTCAAGAATTAAAAAACCCACTGAATTTTATTATTAATTTTGCGGGAGTCAGCGCTGAAATATGCTCAGAACTATGCGCAAATGTAGAATCGAAAAAAGAAAAAATAGATTCGGAAACTTTTGATTATCTGAATACAAATCTGAAGAAATTTCAATCCAACGTTAAAAAAGTATCAGAATACGGACAAAACGCCGATAAAATATTGAGGTTCATGTTATCGCAATCGAATGAAGACAGCGGACAAAAACATCCGGCAAACATAAATAAAATCGTTACTCAAACTATCAGCATGTTGCTATCGTCATATAAGAGCAGCGGAAAAAGCAATCTTCCGCAAATAGATACGGCTCTTGATAACGCTGTACCGCATATTATGCTATCCACTCAATCAATGAGTAAAGCGATATACAATATACTGGATAACGCTGTCTATTCTGTCATGGAAAAATATGAAGAAGATATATCACAAGCAAAAATCAAAATAACAACAGAGAACACCCCTGACTCTGTAGGCATAACCATACGTGATAACGGAACCGGAATAAAAGACGATATTAAAGACAAAATTTTCAACCCGTTCTTCACGACAAAACCAGAAGGAACAGGCGTGGGATTAGGACTATCAAGCGCAAAAGAAATCATAGACGATCACAAGGGCGATATAAGCATGAATTCTAACGAAGGTGAATTCTCGGAATTTAAAATAACTGTACCAAAAGCAAGATAAATTTACTAAAAATTAATACTTGTTCAATACGATTTCTTATCAATAGATATAGTCAATAATAGAGATCTTGCGAAAGTCGAAAATGGCATTTGGAAGACGCTGATTATCAGTACAAAAAAAATGCCTAAAATGACTTTCCCGAAATCTCTAATAGATATAGATAGGATATTGTATAAATCTTATGAGAAAGCTAAAGAAATTACTGCGAAAATTGTCTCATGCCGTTATTTTTATAATGATGCTTGTAGTTTTTTTGTTAGGAGAATTAATTTTCTGTTCCAAAGCAACTTTCAGAGATTTTTTTACGACCGAAAAAGTTTCTGCCCTAAATGATCGACCAAAACATATAACAAAAAATATAATAGTTGATGCTCTCGGCATAAGTACCAACGGAGGAATAAAAACATTAACTGAAAATGTGATAAATGGCATTGCTGAGAAAAGACCAAATTGGTATTTCACTGTTTTAGGACGTCCTGATATTGAACAGCCGTTTAATTTTAAAAGCAATAACATCAAAATTGTATACGTTGATTACTCATTTTCAAATGCTTTAATAACAATTTGCAATATATTGAATTTTTTCACTTTTGGATTAGTTCGCGATCAACTAATGCAACTTTTGTTCTACGATAATATATTGTTTAATAAGAGTAGTTGCGATTTATATTTCGATCCTTACGCCGAATTTGTTGTAAATGATTATTCAATACCAAAAATATCAGTAATTCATGACATATTATATTTCGATGTGCTAAAACATTTCAGTAACGAATCTGTATTATGGAGAAAAGCAAACGCACCGAAAATCATTACTTCATCAAAGAAAATTATTACTGTTTCAGATTTTTCAAGGAATAAAATAATTGACTCATATAATCTGAATAGCGATTTTGTACAAACAATACATATAAAACTGGCAAACAGAATAAAAAATAGTGAACGAACACCTGAATTTGAAAAATCTACATTGGAAAAATTCAGATTAAACGCAAAAAAGTATCTTATTTATCCTTCAATTGTACGTACTCACAAAAATCATGCTCGACTTTTTCAAGCATTTACAAAATTCATGAAACATCAAAATAAAATATGCGATCTAAAACTTGTAATAGTAGGAACTGTAAGTCCGGAAGTTATAAAGGATCTAAACAAATTAATAGAAGAAAATTGCGATAACAAAGAACAAAGTGAGTATATAAAAAACCAAATCGTATTTACAAATTTTATTCCGAATGCTGAGTTAGACATCTTGCTTTCAAATGCCCTTGCAATGATCTTCCCGTCTCTGTATGAAGGTTTTGGAATGCCGATAATAGAAGCTATGAATGCAGGTATCCCTGTGGCTTGCAGTAATGTAACAAGTCTGCCGGAAGTAGCCGGAAACGCAGCATTATTCTTTGATCCACGTAATGTAGACGAAATAACGGACACCATTGACAAAATTTACAGAGATAAAAAACTAAGAAATAAGTTAATTCAACTTGGATTTGAGCGTGCAAAATACTTTTCAGATAAAAATTCAATGATTGATGAATACATACAAGTATTCGAACAATATATGAACTGAATATGAAATGAAAAAAAAATCTACAGTTCGGTTCCTTCAAATAATTTAACAGAAATAATATAATAGAAAAACAATTTATCATTTTCTTAATTATTTCTAGGTAAAATTTAACAAAATTCAGTAATAACAAACATAATAAGGACACTTTTTACCATGCAATCATTATTTAGATCGTTTTCTAAGAATACTCACAGGGGGGGGGTAGTCGATATTATTTATCGGAAATAAGATTTTTCAGATTCTTTGAAATTTTTCGTACAATTTTTAAAAAAAGATACCTTGCAAAATCTAATTGTTATGGCAGCGTACTTGTTGAATTTGCTTTTTCTATTCCTGTGTTAATCTCATTATTATTTTTCTTGAGTGATCATTATCGTATATATGAGTTAAAAAATAAAATCAAAACATCCACATATCTGTATGCCAGCATGATACAACAAATCAGTAATATGGAAATCGAAAAAACACTCAAATTAAATGACTTAAAAAGGATATTTTGGGCTAGTGGTTTTAATTTCTTTCATGGTAGCAGTGCATTTTATCCATATCCTTTAGGCATATACTGTTTATCAAGACTACATTACGTTAAGAAAAAAAGCAAATCTGAATATGACTATCAACTTATAAGACTTAGTACAGGTTATAATGGAATTTTCTCGAGTCCGACAAAACGCATAAATCATTTACGTACTGATGTAAACACAAAAACGCCAAGCGAAATAGAAACTATACACCCTGATTTAGTCTGTGACAGAGATGGTGATGAACGTCTACTTATCGAATATTGGTATGGAAAAACGGGCTACAGCAAATCTAAATTAGGATTTTTTATAATAGATCCGCATCTAGGCGGTAATGCTGCTACTACTGATATTGGTGTTTTCAGCTATCGCTTGGTTATTGTACCAAAACCCGGACTGTTTCCTGTGATAAATTAGTAATTCTTGCTATGATACTTTCTAAACGAATATAAAAATGCTTACCAATGTTAATTGTAAGTTACAATTAATATTAATTAATCAATTAATAAATCAATAATGTCAGTTTAGTCATAACTTTTATCATTTTCTTAATTATTTCTAGATATAACTTATTTACTTGAATAAGGACATTTTATTATGCGATTATCATTTAAACCATTCTCTAACAGCAAAAACAACACCACCCATGGGGGGGGGTAATCGTTTATCTCAAAAAGATTGTTAGACGTTTTTCTAAATTTTCTCTATATCATCAGAATAGGAAAAATCATAACCGAACAAACAACATATTATTATATGATATATTACTAAACTACAAAGGCAGCATCCTAATTGAATTCGCGTTTTCTATTCCTGTTTTGATTAGTCTTCTTTTCTTCGCTTGCGACCATTATCGTTTCTATGAATTAAAAGATAAAATCAAATCATCAGCGTATTTTGCTGCCAGCATGCTTCAACAAATTGGAAATACGAGAAGCAACAAACAGATAAAATTAAATGATCTTCGTTATATAACATATGCAAGCTGCTTAAACTTCTTTCATACTAACTCAATGTTTTATCCATGGTCATTTGGAATATGTTATGCTGTAAATTATACATGGGTAAAACGAATTAACAACAATAGCTATTCTCGTCAAGGTGCTTGGACAACAGCTGAGAGAAAAAGTTCAATTTCTCCAGAAACAATGCATTGCTTCTTTTGTCCGCAATCCACAAAAACCTTAGCAGAAGTTTTGCAAGAGGATCAGGATCTAATCTGCTATAAAGACGAAGATGAACGATTAGTAATAACTTGTTATTACTATAAAACAGAAAATTACAATAAATCATTACTCGGATTTTATATATTAGAACCTAGTCTTCTTGAAAATACAGTACTTATTAAATATAAATTAGTCATAACCCCAAAACCGGGATTATTTCCCGGCACAAATTAACAAAAATTATGGATGAAAAAATCATAATTACAAACAAATCAAAACAAAAAACAGCTGTTTATCATATATTAGATCTCTTGCGAAAGTAATTTTGTACTATTTATTATCTCTAATAATCAAATTCTCAAAAATGTCATTTTCGACTTTCGCAATAACCCTATTGGATGGGAATAAAACAAGAAACCAAATACGATAGATATAGATACTGTTTTAGATGATGATGAAGTACAAATCAGATAATCAGCTACAAAAAAAAAGTCCCTGAGATTTTTATAATATCGCAGGGACCAGCTAAACAGCTAACAAAAAGGAGTGTTGTTATTTTACCTCATCTTCTTTTTTATCCAAAGCTTTCATTTCATCTAAGAATGAAAAAATACCTGTAATTTTTCCAACCACATAGAAAACAACAATGCTGGCACAAACAACAATTAACATCGCAATATTTCTATCTGATCCGCCGTTTAGATAATGCGGATTGGCGTACATCATATCCAATCCTACAATTGTCGCAAGCATTGCAACGGATGCTACAACTTGCTTAATGCATTCTTTTACAGTATCGCCTGTAATCCTCAAGGTACCAAGCTTTTTCAAGGAAAAGAGTAAGTATATAACGTTGCACCAAGAAGAAAGCGATGTAGCCAAAGCAATTCCAGTATGCTTCATGCATGGCATTAACAACACTATAAACAGCAAGTTAGTGACAATGGAAATAATTCCGCCGTTTAAAGGTGTTGCCGTATCTTTATTTGCGAAAAAGGCAGTTGTAAAAACTTTCGTCGCCATATAAGCAGGAAGCCCGCATGCAAACGCTGCAAGAGCCGGAGCTGCTGCCGCAACTTGTTCCGGTCCGAAATTTCCGCGCCCGTATATCGCTCCGGTTACTTCTTCGCTCAAAGACATCAAGATAACAGCTGCTGGCAATGTAAATATCAAAGCGAATAACAAACCGTAATTCATCTGTTTTTCTGCTGCATCATTATCCTTCGCATGGATTGCTCTGGTAAGAGGAGGCAATAATGCCGTACTAAAAGCAATTCCTAAAATTCCGATCGGGAACTGGTTCACATGATCTGTATAGTAGAAGTATGAGACAGCACCGGTAGGCAGAAATGATAGAACCATAAAGTCGACTATAACATTTAATTGCCACACACCTGCGCCAATAGCTCCTGAAATCAGCTTTTTAAAGAACGTTTTGACCTCTTCTTTCATTGGAGAAAGATCAAAACCTATACTAAATCCGCAATATTTTACATTAATCCACAATACCGCCACTTGGATAACTCCACCAAAGAATGTTGCCCAAGCCATTGTATAAGCGGTACTAGGAAACCATAATGCTCCCATAAAAAGCGCGATTATGACGCTTATATTGAGAATCAACTGCGCTCCCGCAGGCATTGCAAATCTGTTTACAGTGTTAAGAATACCGCCAAACATTGCGGCAAGAAACGATGCTGCTATATAAGGCGAACAAATTCGACCAATATTTACAAGATGTTCGAATTTTTCTGTAGTTGGATCAATACCAGCCGCATATCCGTGCATTATCTGCCTAAAGAAAATCAAACATATGATCATTATAAACGACACAAGAAATACGAGCCATGTCAGTACTTGCGACCCGATCTTCTCTGCTTCTTCACGCCCTTTATCTTTTAATGCGTTAGAAAAAATCGGCAGGAATGAGGCGTTAAATGACCCCTCTGCGAATAATTTTCTTAAAATATTTGCAAATTTAAAGCCAAGACTGAATACATCGGCAAACATCCCCGCGCCTAAAATGGAGGACTGAACAATATCTCTCACAAAACTGCTGATACGATAGGCTAGCGTCCATCCTCCAACAGTTGCGACAGTTTTGATTAAATTCATGGTACTGTACCTCTATAGATATAGAAAAACTTAAACTCTCTTTTAATAACACGTAAAAATGGTCAATACAAGATATTAGGTATTCAAAATATTAGGTATTCGAATTTGTGTTATCTGTTATCAATCTTTTAACATCATGAACAACATCCCGAAAACCAACAATAAAACAAAAATTTTCAACAAAATTCACAGATAAAATTTTTAGTCGGTTGTATTTCATTAAGTAATTTCAAAAGTATTTTTATATTATGAAAAATCGTTAAAAATCAAACAGTTATTTTAGTGCTCAAAAAGTAAGCAATCCGAATAAACCTTCAGTAAAAGAAAAAATATGGGAGATTATTACGATATTATCCACAAAGTTATCCACAGATTTTGTTGAAAAATTAAATATTGGTTAATTATCAATATACTAAAAAAGTGTTAAAACTTATTTCAGGTAATTTTAAGATATATATAAGATATATAATCATGGATATTATGGGTTATGGAAAACAATATCAGCGGATGGCTATGCCTTGATAAACCAGCGGAAATATCGTCAAACGCCGCAATGTCAAGGATCAAAAGAATGATAAAAACGCGTATGGGATATATCGGAACACTGGATCCTTTTGCAACCGGAGTATTGCCGATAGCCTTAGGTGAAGCAAGAAAGTTTATTCCTTATGTAAATGAGAAGCAAAAAACATACATTTTTACGATGGTATTTGGAATATCCACAGATTCGCTGGATATAGACGGCAAAAAAAACGGAGAATCCGATAAAATACCCTCGAAAACTGAATTAACCGCAGTTTTACCGACATTTCTCGGATATCAACAGCAAATTCCGCCGAAATTTTCTGCGATCAAGATAAAGGGACAACGCGCATGTGATCTTACTCGGCAGGGAAAAGAAGTATCACTAACCGCTCGCGAAGTATCCATATTTTCAATTGATCTGTTAAATGAAGATTTAGAACAATTAAAAGAAGCGACAATAAAAGTAATTTGCTCAAAGGGAACTTATATTAGAAGTCTCGCCCGCGATATTGCTATGGCATTAGGTACTCTTGCATACGTAAAATCACTGCAGCGCACGCAATCCGGTTTTTTTTCGATAAATAATGCAATTACTCTGGAAAAATTACAAAAAATAGAGGATACTAATGCGCTAATTGGTTTATTGTTGCCTTTAGAAAGTCCGCTGGACGACATCCCGGCCTTATATTTGAGCGATGAAGAAACCAAAAAGTTACAAAACGGACTTTGTATTTCATATGATTGTTGTGATGCATCTTGTTCAAATGTATTAATATTTGAAAGATCAAGCAGAACTTTTAAAGGAATAGGCAGTTTGTTGAGTAACGGTACGGTAAAAGCCGTTAGAATGTGTTCATTATAATTTAAAATTGTAAGAAATTAGAATTGGGAGTTTTTATGATGTCGATAGAAAATAAACAAGAAATAATAAACAAGTTTGCAACACACAAAGGAGATACTGGATCCCCTGAAGTGCAAGTCGCAATCTTAAGTGCAAGAATTAATTCTTTAGGGGAACATCTTAAGATCCACACAAAGGATTTTCATTCTCGTCGCGGCTTGTTAGGAATGGTCAGCAAAAGAAGAAAATTGCTCGATTATTTGAATAAAATTGATTCATCAAGATATGCAGCATTAATCAAAGAATTAGGCTTGAGACGCTAAGAAAATTATTGTTGAAAAAAAATTTTTTTGATGTTGTTTTCGGAAAAGAAGAGATAAATAAGAAGTATTAAAAAAGTATTAAGGAAATAGTTTTATGGTATTCAAAAAAGAAATCGATTGGGGCGGAAGAATACTTTCAATTGAAACCGGAAGATTTGCAAATCAAGCAACCGGATCTGTTACTATTCGTTACGGTGATACTATTGTTTTATGTACAGTTGTTGCAGATGATAAAGCAAGCGAAGAAAATGATTTCTTTCCTCTTACTGTAAACTACATCGAAAAATATTATGCTGCCGGACGTATACCGGGAGGTTTTGTAAAAAGAGAAGGACGTCCTTCGGAAAGAGAAGTTTTGATTTCTCGTTTAATTGACCGTCCTATACGTCCGCTGTTTCATCCGGCATTCAAAAATGAAACCCAAATTATTTGCACAGTATTAAGTTTCGATCAAGAAAATGATGCCGATATTATTTCTATAATCGGAGCATCAGCGGCTCTCACTTTATCCGGATTACCGTTTATGGGACCTATCGCCGCCGCACAAATAGGATATGAAAACGGCGAATTTATTTTGAACCCGAAAATCGGACATGAAACATCGCTCAATCTGACTATTGCCGGAACAAAAGATGGCGTTATGATGGTTGAGTCGGGAGCAAAAGAACTTTCCGAAAAAGAAATGCTTGCCGCACTCAAATTTGGACATCAGTCGTTCCAACCTGTGATCAATATGATCATCGAATTGGCTGAAGAAGCAGCAAAAGACAGTTGGGAAGTTACAGAAATTGAAGATAATTCAACAGATCCGTTATTCAAAGAAATTTCCGATAATTTTATGAAAGATATTGAACTTGCATATAACGGAGAAACAAAACATGCTCGTAATACTGCATTAAAGGCAGTACTCAAAAAAATCACCGAACATTTTTCTGATCGAGAAGAAGTAACAGAAGATATTTTAAGCAGATTATTTCATGATATTTGTTCAACTTTTCTGAGAAATAAACTTCTTGTTCAAGAAAAACGTATTGATAACAGAACAGGCAAAGATATCAGACCAATAAGCGTAGATGTTTCTGTTTTGCCGCGTGTTCATGGTTCGGCAGTCTTCAATCGAGGAGAAACTCAAGCTCTTGCAATCGCAACACTTGGTACATCCCAAGATGAACAGATTGTTGATTCATTGAAAGGCGAATCCAAAGAAAGATTTTTGTTGCATTATAACTTTCCTCCGTTTTGTGTCGGAGAAATCGGACGCCTAGGCAGTCCGGGAAGACGTGAAATAGGTCATGGCAGATTAGCATGGAAAGCAATAAACGCAGTTCTTCCGTCAAAAGAAGAGTTTCCGTATTCTATCCGTGTTGTATCCGAAGTTTTGTCGTGTAATGGATCATCGTCGATGGCTACCGTTTGCGGTGCATCTCTCGCTCTTATGGATGCGGGCGTGCCAATTAAAAATGCTGTTGCGGGAATAGCTATGGGACTGATAATTGACGGAGATAAATACGTCATACTCAGCGATATCATGGCAGAAGAAGACCACCTCGGCGACATGGATTTCAAAGTAGCAGGTACAAAAGACGGTATAACAGCACTGCAAATGGATCTGAAAGTAAACGGAGTATCGTTTGATATTATGGAAGCCGCAATGAAACAGGCACGTGAAGGACGTTTGCACATACTTGAGAAAATGGCGGAAGGATTAAGTGAAGCAAGACCTGAATTAAATGAGAATGCTCCGAAATTGACGTCTATTTCTATTCCAAAAGATAAAATCAGGGAAGTAATCGGATCTGGCGGTAAAGTAATCCGTGAGATAATCGAGAAAAGCGGAACAAAGATTGATATCGATGACGATGGAAACGTAACTATCGCAGCTCAAGATAGTAAGTCGATGCAGATCGCGCTCGATATGATCAAGGAAATAGCTTTTGATCCGGAAGAAGGCACAATATACAATGCCACTGTCGTAAAAATAATGGATTTTGGAGCTTTCGTCAGATTTTACGGAACAAGAGAAGGATTGGTTCACATAAGTACTATGTCCGACGAGCGTATTGAAAAAGTCACTGACATCGTTAACGAAGGCGACGAAATACGCGTCAAATTTTTAGGATACGACAATAAAGGACGCGCAAAACTTACAATGAAAGTTGGGTAAAAAATTTCGTTTCAAATAAATATTGAAAGTACTTTCAAAAAAAGTATCAAATAACAAATAAGAAGTAGATAAGTAATATAGATAAATAATTGGTAACAACAATTTTAATAAATATAGCCGACAGCTGAATAACAGCTGTCAACTATATAAAATGCTGATTACTTATTCTTTTTATTTTTTATAATCTCAATTCCAATAGATCATCTATATGCTGTGCAAGGATTTTCTTTCTTTCGTATTCTTCAGTTGCTCCAATATTTTCTAAAAATACATTGATAATCTCTTCAGCTGCTTCCATTCTCCATCCTCCTTGAAATACATTATCTTGTACCGTATTTTCAACTTCTTCTATTCCATGGGCTCGCAGATATCTTTCAGCAACAATAGCGCATAAAATAGGAACTTCTGAATACTCATCAATTCCATCTGTACGATTGTAGTCTATTACTTTTCTTCGAGCTACTTCACCAGCATACATTAACATTTTTAATACAGAATCTTCTTCAATATGTATTCTATCTTCATCTCTCCACCATGTTATTGCTCTACTTCCTTCTTCTTTTATAACATAATTGCCTGGTTGATGACTTCCTAAATAACCATTATAGTGCAATACAAAAGAAAAATTACGTTCGTTCACTCTAAATGTAATCTCAAAAGGATCAACTTTTCTAGGATCGCTAAATACCTCATATTTATTATATTTTGTTACATACCTATCCTCATCTCTGCAATTTAACTTTTCTTGTAGAATTATTTCAAAAGCTAAAATTAGTTCTTTAAATGAAAAGTTAGAAATATCCAACACATGTCTGTCCCTAAGATTAATAGGAAAAACACTTAAGGTCGCTTCTGCTTTAAAAAGAGCAGAAACATCTTGTAAATTTCCGGTTAAATCTTCCAAAAGACTAAATACTTTCAAAATATTTTTTTTATCTATATCTAATGCACTGATCCTTTGAATTTTTTTATTTTCCATCTGCAAACATTCATTAATATTCATTGCTTGGGTAAAGCCAATACCAGAAATGAACAAAAATACAGCTATAATACAAAAATACATTTTTCTCATAATTTTACTCCTCACAAAATTTAACTAACCTATATAAGACTAGTTTTTTGAATTTAATTGCATAGTAAAAAAATAGTTAATATATAATTATTAATTAATTAGATATATAAAAAAAATAATTAAGAAATATAAAAAGGCTCTAGACCAACATCGAGGTGACAATGTATGATATAAGGCATGAGATACAGCAGATTGAGCAGATATAAGATCAACAAAATAATTGAATGTTTCAGTGAAGACTTCCGCGGCGAAAATTCTCGAAGGTTCAACGATTCATACCGATGGTTGGAAAGCCTATGATGGTCTGATTCTCAATGGTTACAACCATCACCGAGTATTTCACCATGAAAATGAATTTGCTTGTAGCGAGTCTCATGTTAACGGAATCGAATGCTTTTGGAGCTATGCCAAAAGACGCTTCTCAAAATTCAACGGTTTAAGTGATGATAAATTCATCTTGCATTTAAAAAAGAGTGAGGCTAGATTTAATCATAGAGATGACGATTTTGCTGCTTTTGTTGCAACATTGTTCTTTGTAAAAAAGTAAAATCAAAAAAATACTAGTCTAGAGCCAAAAAATAAATAACAGGATAGCGTTCGCTACTTTTTCATTTTATAAAATAATATCATTCCACTTTTTTTAAAGCAGCATTGACTTTTCTTGATATAATAATGCTTCCACTTATTTCTGTAGTGTTTTATATATTTGCGCAGCATCAGGCATAAGATTGATATTGCACATAATCGAGACATCGGAAGAATTGCTCGTTGTTTTTCCATTCTCTGTTGCTACAATT